>JAZQSG010000237.1:0-15040 GCA_045630025.1 Acutalibacteraceae bacterium | reverse complement strand
CGGATGGCCTGCGTAGGGCAGTGCCGAATGCAGGTGGTGCATCCGCTACATTTTGCCGCATCTAATGATACAGAGTGTTTGTATGTATTCATTTCACACACCTAACAGCTTATTCTGAAATCAGAGATTTACAACCATTGTTATTTTGGTGCCTTTACCAACGACCGATTCAATTTTCATATCATCGGTATACCTTTTCATATTTGGCAAGCCCATACCGGCACCGAAACCAAGTGAACGCACACTTTCGGGGGCGGTAGAGTAGCCCTCTTGCATAGCAAGTTTAATGTCTGGTATGCCGGGGCCCGTATCGTCAAGAATAATAACAATGCTGTCTTCACGCACAATAACGTCGGCATTGCCGCCGCCGGCGTGAATAACCATGTTAATTTCGCCCTCGTACATAGCAATAGAAACACGTCTTATTGTTTCGGGTGCTATGCCTAATTGGCGAAGGTCTTTCTTAACCTGAACAGATGCCTGACCGGCTGAGGTAAAGTCATCACCGTCAACGTTAAAGTGGAAACGGAGCTCTTCACTCATGGGTTTCACTCCCTACAAGACCGTTTTTGTATAAAATACCGCACGCCTCATAAAGGCGCTTTTTACAAGCCATAACCACCATACCGCTTTCAGCAGCAAGCTCAAGCATTTCGTCGGTGGGGCGCTTTGAACGAACGAAAACGATGCAATTCATATCCATCATTTCGGCGGTACGAACAACCTGAGGATTAACAAGACCGGTAAGCAGCACGGCTTGGTCTTTAACATAGGCCAAAACGTCGCTCATCATGTCGCTTCCGCAAGCTGAATATACGTGCTTTCCAAGGTTTTCCTCACAGCAAAGCACTTCGGCATCAAGGAGTTCTTTAATGGTTGAAATTTTCATTGTGATTTCCTCAAGATTAAAATTTGATTATTGCTGATACTTTGCAATAATGTCGGGCACATCGTCTGCAGTAAGACGACCGTAAACTTCATCATTTACGGTGAATACAGGTGCAAGACCGCAAGCGCCGATGCAACGGCAGGCCTCGATTGAGAATTTACCGTCGGCGGTGCACTCATCGGGTCCGATGCCAATGATTTCGCAAATCTTGTCAAGAACGGCCTGAGCGCCCTTAACGTAGCAAGCGGTACCAAGGCAAACGCTGATTCTGTATTCGCCCTTGGGTGCAAGACTAAACATTGAGTAGAAGGTAGATACGCCGTATACTTCTTCTACAGAGATGTCGAGCCCTTTAGCGATTATGGTTTGAACCTCTAAGGGAAGGTAACCATAAATCTCCTGTGCTTTCTGCATAATAGGCATAAGGCAACCCTGTTCGTCCTTGTGCTGCTCGATAACTTTGAGCAACTCTGCCTCTTGTGCAGGAGTGCCGTTAAACGGCACAGTGCTGATTGTTTTTTTCATACTATCATGCCTTTCCGATCACGTTGGTGTATTGCCCGTGATCAATTTTGTTTTTTTGACACATCAGGTTAAAAAATAAAGATTCCAATTTATTTGTTAATTGCAGTATCAAAAGTTTTTGGGTTCTCATATGACCCCAAAATACACCTAGAGTATTATACCAAAAATATAATTAAATGTCTATACTATTTTGCGAATTTTTTGACAATTTTTTGACAAATAATATACAAAAAATTAACCTGTCGAACCATATAATTCGACAGGTTGTATCATTTGTGATATTTTGTGCCTTTGTTGATGGATAAAGCACGATAAATTTGCTCAAGAATCATAACTCTTGCCAGCATATGGGGAAAGGTCATCGGCGACATAGACAGTTTAAAATCGCTCTTATTTTTAATGCTTTCGTCAAGCCCAAAGGAGCCGCCTATTATAAAGCAAACCGTGCTGCAACCATCAACGGAAACTCGCTCAAGCTTTTCGGCAAGCTGAGTAGAAGAAAGCTCTTTACCCTCAATGCACAGGGGTATTACGTAAGCGCCGTCGGGTATGGCTGCGTTTATACGCTCGCCCTCTTTTTTTATAACCGTCATAATTTCGGATTCCGAAGGGTTGTCGGGGCATTTGTATTCTTGTATTTCGGCAACTGTTACGTTGCAAAAAGCACCAAGGCGCTTCAGATATTCGTTACAGGCATCGGTATAAAACTTTTCTTTAATTTTACCCACTGCAATAATTTTAATTTTAAGCATTAAATCACCATCATCGTTCCGTCTGTTTCTTTGGCAATATGTAAGTAATAATCTCTGTCGGGCAAATAGTCCTTAAGCTTTAAGAAGGATATGGCGCACTCTTCGGCAATTTTAGGCCTATTATTCTCTTTGCTCAAGTGACCCAAAACTATTCTTATCGTACCCGAGTCAATAAGCTCAGGCAAAAAATCGGCACAGCAGTTATTAGATAAGTGACCGCGGTCGGATGCAATGCGTTGCTTAAGTGAAAGGGGATAGGGTCCGTTTCTAAGCATTGATACGTCGTGGTTTGATTCAAGCATAACAAGATGGCTGCCAAGCAAAGCGTCTTTAACCGAGGGGGTTATGCATCCAAGGTCGGTGCAAACCGATGCTACTCGTCCGTCGGGAGTAAAAACCTTATATCCGCTGCTGCCTTCACAGTCGTGGCTTGTGTCAAATCGTTCAACCGTAAAATCGCCTATTTTAATAGCATCAAAAAATGGAATCAGAGAAACCGTATCGGCCAATTTTTCATCAGCGGAAAGGGCTGCCACCGTTTGCAGAGATGCATAAACGGGGATTTTGTGCTTAGCTGCAAATACCCTTAAGCCGCTTACGTGGTCTGTGTGCTCGTGGGTGACGAAAATGGCCAAAATACCTGATATATCAATGCCTTTTGCAGCAAGAGCTTGGCTGATTCGTTTGGCGCTAACACCTGCATCAATCAGTATACCCTTACCGTTATGGCCAATATATTCGCAATTTCCGCTGCTGCCGCTGAAAAGTGGGCAAAAAACAGACATTTTATAGCTCCTTTTAACAATAACGGCCACCCGAGGGTAGCCGTCAAAAAATTATGCGTTTTGTGCAAATGCTTGAGGGGGAGTGGTGCAAATGCGCTTGATCTCAGCACCCAGTGCAGACATCTTTTCAACTATGCATTCGTAACCGCGTTCAATATACTGAACCTCGCCCAATTCGGTGGTGCCTTTTGCTACCAAAGCGGCAATAAGCAGGGCGGCACCTGCGCGCAGGTCGGTTGCTGCTACGGGGCAACCGGTCAAATGGTCAACGCCCTCTATAACGGCTACCTTACCGTCAACCTGAATTTGTGCGCCCATAAGGGTCAGCTGGTCAACGTATCTGAAACGGTTGTCCCAAATTCCTTCGGTTACAATGCTTGTACCGTTGGAAAGAGCCAAACAAGCAACTGCTTGGGGCTGCATATCGGTGGGGAAACCGGGGTGAGGCATTGTTTTGATGTTACAACGCTTTATATTGCCGTCGCTTCTGATTCTTATGGCATCGTCAAGGTCATCAATAATTGCGCCCATTTCTTCCATCTTTGCGGTGATGGATTCAAGGTGCTTGGGAATAACGTTTTCAAGTATAACGTCACCGCCTGCAGCAGTAACGGCAGCCATATAGGTGCCTGCTTCTATCTGGTCGGGGATGATGCAGTAATCGGTAGAGTGAAGATAACTTACACCCCTGATTTTAATTACGTCGGTACCGGCACCGCGAATATCGGCGCCCATAGAAATAAGGAAGTTTGCCAAATCAACAATGTGGGGTTCTTTAGCAGCGTTTTCAATAACGGTTAAACCTCTTGATTTAACTGCGGCCAACATAATGTTAACCGTTGCGCCAACCGAAACCTGGTCAAGATATACCTGGTTGCCCACAAGCTTATCGGCCTGGCAGTCAACCATACCTGACGTAAACTTAACAGTAGCACCAAGCGCTTCAAAACCCTTAATGTGCAGGTCGATAGGTCTTACACCAAAGTCGCAGCCGCCGGGAGGGGCAACGCGAGCTTTAGAGAAGCGACCAAGCATAGCACCCAAAAAGTAACTGCTTGCGCGCAGTCTTTTGGTTTTTTCAAAGGGCACAACGTAGGAAGTGATGTTGCGCGGATCAATCTCATAGGTTGATTTATTTATTGTTCTTATTTCAGCGCCCAGCTCGTAAAGGATGTTAATAAGTTCGCTTACGTCGCTTATATCCGGCACGTTTTCAATTATACAGGGCTCATCGCACAAAATAGCGGCAGGCAAAATTGCAACGGCAGCGTTTTTAGCGCCGCTTATTCTAACCTTTCCGTTAAGGCGATGACCGCCGTTTATAATATATTTTTCCACAATCGACACTCCAAAAAGCGTAGTTGGTTTTAGTAAAACTTAGCATATATCGTGCTTACTTATATTAGTATAACACAATATATTCAAAAAAGGAAGAGAAATTTTTGAAAAATGAAATTTCCTTAATTTTTACTGCTTTTTAGCCCAAGAATCTTTAAGAGGCACGGTGCGGTTGAAAACAGGATGCTCTGCAGTAGAGTCGCTGTCTACGCAGAAATAACCCTGGCGCATAAACTGATAGGGCACGGTGGGCTCTGCAGAAGCAAGATATTTGCTTATTTTACAGTTGTTAAGCACAACCAATGAGTTGGGATTAAGATTGTCAGAAAACTCTGCAACGCCTTCTTCATCAGAGGGATTTTCAACGTTGAAAAGTCGATCGTAAAGACGGATTTCAGCATCAACTGCATCCTCTGCACATACCCAGTGAATGGTGCCTTTAACCTTTCTGCCGTCGGGAGAATCGCCGCCGATGGTTGCAGGATCATAGGTGCAATGGATTTTGGTTACGTTGCCGTTTTCATCCTTTTCACAGCTAACGTATTTAACAAAATATGCACCCTTAAGGCGAACCTCACGCTCGGGGCAAAGTCTGAAATATCCCTTAGGAGGATTCTCACAGAAGTCTTCTGCCTCAATAAAGATGTTTTTAGAAAACATAATCTGACGCTTGCCAAGCTCGGGACGGTTGGGGTTAATTTCAACCTCAAGCATCTCGGTTTTACCGTCGGGGTAATTGTCAATAACAACCTCAACGGGGTTAAGAACGGCCATAGCTCTGTCGGCAGATTGGTTAAGCTCGTCTCTTACGCAAGATTCAAGCAGGGCGTAGTCGATAACGCTGAACGCCTTTGAAACGCCGATTTTGTTGCAAAATTCGCGCAATGCAGCAGCGGGATAACCTCTGCGGCGCATACCGCAAAGGGTAGCCATACGAGGATCGTCCCAACCCGATACAAGACCGTCTTTAACAAGCTTAAGGCACTTACGCTTGCTGGTCAGGGTGTAGTTTACGTTCATACGGGCAAACTCAATCTGACGGGGAGGCATAGGCAGGTTAAGCTCTTGCAAGAACCAGTTGTAAAGGGGACGGTGGTTTTCAAACTCAAGTGAGCAAAGCGAGTGGGTAACACCCTCTTTATAGTCTGAAAGGGGATGAGCCATATCATACATGGGGTATACAACCCACTTGTCGCCTGCGCGGTGGTGAGAAACCTTCATAATGCGGTAAATAACGGGGTCGCGCATATTGAGGTTGGGTGAGCTCATATCGATTTTAGCGCGCAACACGTGAGCACCCTCGTCAAACTCGCCTGCAGTCATACGCTTAAACAAATCAAGGTTTTCTTCCACAGAGCGGTCGCGGTAGGGGCTGTTTTTACCTGCTTCGGTAAGAGTGCCGCGGTATTCTCTTATCTCGTCTGCGGTAAGGTCGCAAACGTAGGCCTTGCCCATTTCGATAAGCTTAATGGCGCAATCATAGATAAAATCAAAATAATCGCTGGCGTAATAAACGTTATCCCATTGGAAGCCAAGCCATTTGATGTCTTCCATAATGGCGTCAACGTATTCGGTGTCTTCCTTTGTGGGGTTGGTGTCGTCAAGACGCAGGTTGCAGGTTCCGCCAAAGCGGTCAGAAATACCAAAGTCAATGCAAATGGCCTTGGCATGACCGATGTGAAGATAACCGTTGGGCTCGGGCGGAAAACGGGTTTGCACCTTGTTGTATACGCCTTTTTCAAGATCTTCTATAACGAATTCTTCAATAAAATTATTGTTTACTTTTATCTCATCCATTGTTTACACCTCGCTGAAATACTTTATAGCATCATCAAATCGTTGCATAACCTTTTCGGTGCCCATAACCTTCATAATACTGCACAGGTCGGGGCTGTTGGTGCGGCCGGTTACGGCAACGCGAATAATGGTTGCGGCATCGCCCGAGTGACCCTTGTAACTGCCGGGATCGGCCTTGTAGGCCTTAACGTCAGGACAAAAATCCACCTGAGGGCAAATCTCTTTAATTTTGGCAAACCAGGTGCTGTTATCATCCTCGGCATTGTAAACCGACTTATAAATGGTAAGCAGCTTGGCGGCATCTTTTTTGTCAAGATGCTCGGGCAACTGGTAAACCTTATCAAACAAACTGTCGTAAAAATAAGATACAAACGCTTTAACGTCGCTCCATTTAGCAATGTCTTTTCGCGGCTTGGGAACGTCGCGGTCGATGGCAAAAATGCCCTTTGCATAATCGGCATCGGCTGAAAGCAAAGCAAAAAATTCGCTGTCAAATTCCTTTGCCCATTCATACACAAGCTCATAAACCTTGTCGGCACTCATTTTAGAGATAACGTTTTTGCTTACGTCGTTAAGCTTGGCGGTATCGAACAAGGCGCCCGAAACGCTCATCTTTTTCATGTTCAGCTTAAACTCGTTGTTGGAAGCAGAGGGGTTAGCTCTGCGCCAATCCTCAAAGTCAGAATTGGCAATGGTAAGCATATATTCCGTAACCGAGTCAACGGGGTAGCCCTGCTCGGCGTAGAATTTAACGGCTGCTTCGGGGTCTTTTCTTTTTGAAAGTTTGCGCTTTGAGCCGTTTTCTTCCTTCATAATGGGCGAAACGTGGGCGTATTTGGGAACCTTGAAGCCAAGCAACTTAAACAGTTGAATGTGCTTGGGAACAGAAGAAATCCACTCGTCGCCGCGAATAACGTGGGTAGTGCGCATAAAGTGGTCGTCCACCGCGTGTGCAAAGTGATAGGTGGGAATTCCGTCCGACTTAAGCAGCACAAAATCCTCGTCGTTTTCGGGCATTTCAATTTTGCCCTTTATCATATCGCCAAAGACGATTCTATGCTCTTCACTTCCGGGTGAGCGGAGACGGATTACGTATTTTTCGCCATTCTCAATTTTTTCTTTAATTTGCTCGTAAGTAAGCTGACGACAAGCGGCGTAATTGCCGTAATAGCCGGTGCGGTGCTTTGCTTTTTCTTGAATCTCACGGGTAGAAGCCAGGGATTCCTCAGAGCAAAAGCAAGGATAGGCAAGACCTTGTTCCATCAGCATTTTTGCAAAGCAGTGATAAACGTCGGCACGCTGGCTTTGCTTATAGGGAGCATAGATACCTTCGGTCTTGTCGGGTGCAACAAAGCCCTCGTCAATTTTGATGCCAAAACGGATAAGCCCGTTAATAATATCTTCCATACCGCCTTCAACCTCACGCTTGGCGTCGGTATCTTCAATTCTTAAATAAAAGATACCGTCTGAAGCGTCGGCAACACGGCGATTGATTAAACAGGTGAACAAAACGCCAAAGTGCAAATAACCCGTGGGGCTGGGTGCAAGACGGGTCACGCGCTGGCCCTCTTTTAACTCTCGTTGAGGATAGAGTGCCTCGTAATAATCGGGTGCTTTGTCAACGTCCTTAAATATTAAATTTGCAATTTTTTCGAATTCTGTCATGGAGCATACTCCTTACCGCTTAGATAACTAATATATTATCTCATATTGAAGCAAAACTATCAATACAAATTTTATATATTTTTTAAAATTAATTAAAGACCGAATTTGTAGATTCAAACAAACGAAGCACTTCTTTTTTTAAATTGGCGTGGTCTGAATGGGTGAGGGTGGGGTCATCATCACAAATCTGCTTTGCAATTTGCTGTGCAAAGGCAACCGCCTTGTAATCGTTTATAAAATCGGCCAGCTTGATGTTGGGCAGACCGTGCTGTCTGCGACCGAAAAAGTCACCAGGTCCGCGGGATTTAAGGTCATATTCCGCTATTTTGAAGCCGTCTGAGGTTTCGCACATAATGTTAAGACGACCCGTAGATACCTCTGCCTGTGCATCGGAAATAAGCACGCAGTAGGATTTGCTTTGTCCTCTGCCTACGCGACCTCTGAGCTGATGCAGCTGAGAAAGGCCAAACCGCTCTGCATTTTCAACAATCATCATCGTGGCGTTGGGAACGTCTACGCCAACCTCAATAACGGTGGTTGAAACAAGCACGTCGCACTCGCCCTTGCTGAAGCTCTGCATAATTTTTTCTTTTTCCGCCGACTTCATTTTGCCGTGCAAAAGGCCAACTCTGTAACCCTTTAGATATCCCGTTCGCAGCAGCTCGCAATACTCGGTGGCAGGGGTAAGGTCAGAGTCGTTTTCTTCTACTAAGGGGCAAACGATATAGGCCTGTTTGCCCTTATCCAGCAGCTTTTTCAAAAAATCAAAAACCTGGGGTTTAATTTCACTTTTTACCCAACGGGTTTGCACGGGCTGTCTGCCGGGAGGCAGCTCGTCAAGTACAGATATGTCAAGATCACCGTAAATCATTAAAGCAAGGGTGCGGGGAATAGGGGTTGCAGACATAACCAAGGTGTTGGGTGAGTTGCTTTTTTGAACAAGCTTTTTCCGTTGTTCAACGCCAAAACGGTGTTGTTCATCGGTTATAACCAAATGCAAACGGTCAAACTCAACAACGTCCTCAATTAACGCGTGGGTGCCTATAACAATGTCGAATTGACCCTCTTTAATGGCGTCGCGCAGCTTGTCCTTCCCCTTGGTAGCACTTGTCATAACGGCAACGTTAATGCCGGTGCCCTCAAACATCCTTTTAAAAGATTGATAGTGCTGCTCTGCCAAAATTTCGGTAGGTGCCATAAGCACTGCCTGAAAACCGCTTTTAACGGTTCTGTAACACAATGATGCGGCAACGGCGGTTTTGCCCGAGCCCACGTCGCCCTGAAGCAGACGGTTCATCGGTCTGCCCGAGCGCATATCTTTAATCGCTTCGCCAACGCTTCGTTTTTGTGCCGATGTAAGAGGAAAAGGCAACAGCTTTTCAAATTCTTCCGAAAAGTCTTTTATAGGCGATGCAACCGCGTTTGTGTTGCGACGGTGCATATAGCAAATGCCGCATTGCAGCAGCAAAAGCTCTTGAAACATCAGCCGACGTCTTGCGGCGTTAAGCTGTTCGTAGCTTTGGGGAAAATGTATATTTTTAAGTGCCTCTTTTAGGGGCATAAGATTATACTGCTTGCAGATGCTTTGGGGTATAGGGTCATCGGGAAAATAACCGCACGAAAGGGCGCTTTTAACCACCTTTTCAATGGCTGAAGAGGGAAGCCCCTCACAAGCGGGATAGGTGGGTCTTATGTAGGTCATATCGGCGGTAAAAATTTCGGGCGACGACATCTCTTTGTTATATAGATTTCCGCTTACGTTACCGTAAAAAATGTAGGTTTGCCCCACCTTAATTTTTTCAGCAACAAACTTTTGGTTAAACAGTGTAACAAATAGTGCCGTGCCATCGTTTGAAGCGGTAAATTTATATAAAGTCATACCCTTGCGAACGGGGTGCTCAACTGCAGGGGTAACCACCTCTGCAATAACGGCGCAAGGGGCGTTTAAAGGAGCGTCGGCAGGGGATACGGGCGACGATAAATCGGTATAAGAACGGGGGTAGTAATAAAAAAGAGCGTTAATGTCAAACACGCCCAGCTTTTCAAAAAGTTGGGCGCGCTTTTCACCAACGCCTTTTAAATATGTCAGGTTATTATATGACATAAAAACACTCTCGTAATTACTCTACAGAAATAATGAAGTAATAAATCGGCTGACCACCGTTTACAATGCTTATTTCAACGTCGCCGCTCATTTTTGCGGTAAGCTGTGCTTTAACCTGCTCGGCTTGACGCTCGGTAACAGAATCACCGTAAATAAGCGTAACGAAGGTAGAGTCTTTTTTAATAAGGTTGCGGGTAAGCTTAACGGCAGCGTGAATAAGATCGTTGTCGGTAAAGGTCAGTTTGCCGTTGTTCATAGCCAAAATATCGCCCGACTTGATTTTGAAGCCGTCAAAGTCGGAATCACGGGCTGCAAATGTGATTTGGCCGGTTGATACTGCGTTAGCAGCGGCAGACATAGCAATGGAGTTCTCATTGGCGTCTGCATCGGGGTTAAAGGCCAACATAGCTGAAATACCCATAGGAACGGTTTTGGTATGAAGAACAATAACCTTTCTGGTAGAAAGGGGCACAGCCATTTCGGCAGCCATTATAATGTTTTTATTGTTGGGTAATACGAATACCGTTTCAGCAGGGGTAAGCTCAATAGCACGCAAAATATCGTCGGTGCTGGGGTTCATGGTTTGACCGCCGCTTACAATGCTGTCAACGCCCAACTCACTAAACAGCTCTTCAAGGCCTTCGCCTACACAAACGCTAACAAATCCATAGGGATTTTCTTTCTTAACGGGTGAATAGGTTGCGCCGGAAGAGTGGGTGTTAACCTCTTTGGTTTTGTTGTTTTCTTCTTTGGCTTTTTCGTGCTGCTCGCGCATATTTTCAATCTTAAGATTGATAAGACTACCAAAGGTAAGGCCTTTTTCTATGGCGTTGCCGGGGTGGTCGGTGTGAACGTGAACCTTAATGATTTCATCATCGTCAACAACAACGCAGCTGTCGCCAATGGTTTCAAGATAAGCGCGCAACAATTTGGGGTCTGTGTCGCCTGATTTTTTAACAATGAATTCTGTGCAATAGGTAAAGGTTATTTCGGTTTCAAACTCAGCTGCAGCATTGTAGTTTTCTTGCTTAACTGCAGGAGCGGGCTTTTTGGCTTTTGCAGTTTCGGATTTAATAACAACGCCGTCGGCAAAAACAGAGCGCATACCCTCCAAAACGGTAACAAATCCCTGACCGCCTGCGTCAACAACACCTGCTTTTTTCAATACGGGCAAAAGCTCGGGGGTGTTGGCAAGTGCCTCTTTAGCGCCTGCAAGAGCGGTATCAAAAACGGTCATAAAATCGTTGCTGCCACAGGCCTTGGCTTTTTCAAAGGCCACGCGTGCAACGGTCAAAATGGTGCCCTCTGTGGGCTTCATAACAGCTTTATAAGCACCCTCAACACCAAGACCTAACGATTCAACCAAATCGCTGCCCGACATAGTGGTTTTGCCCTTAAGACCTTTGGCAAAGCCCCTGAAAAGCAGTGAAAGTATAACGCCCGAGTTGCCTCTTGCACCGCGCAAATATGCAGATGCGGCGGTATCGGCAACCTTAGAAACCGGCTCACCCTTAAGGCGAGACAGTTCTTTAACAGCGTTGTTTATGGTCATCGACATATTGGTGCCCGTATCTCCATCTGGAACGGGGAATATATTTAACTCGTCAATGCGCTGTTTGTTATTAGTAATATTATTTGCGCCCGATATAAACGCGTCGCGCAAAACATCTCCGTTAATCATAATAAACATCTCCTAATCGAGGTGCAAAAGGTTTGCACAGAATAATCGTTAAATCAGGTTTGCATTGCGTCAACGTGAACGATGACCTTTTTAACATCTATACCGGTTGCCTCTTTAACGGTGTATTTTACATTGTGAACAATGCTGTTGGCTATGGCGTTGATGTTTATGCCGAAAGCTACAACGATATGAAGCTCTACACTAATAGATTCTATATCGCCCTTAACAATTATACCCTTGTCAATCAATTTTCCGCGTTTGATTATGTTTTTAACCCGTTGCGTACCTCTTGCAACCATACCGGAAACACCGTAGCAGGATGATACAGCTTGACCGATAAGCTTTGCAAAATAGGCGTTTGAGATGCAAACACTACCGAGTTTTGTTTCATAACTAACCATAGGTATTCTCCATTCTCCGACAAAATTAGAATCAACCGAATGTCGGGGTGTCGGTTTTTGATTTAACTGTAGTTTTCGATGCCGTTATAAACATCGCTGATGCTGAACTTGATGTGTGGTGACAGCCACTCCGAGTTGATTGATACTCCGCTTTTATAGCAAATCGGAATAAATGGAAGCTCGGAAGCAAAGGAAGATATGGCTGCCGTAATATCAAGGTTGCCCTCATAATACTGATTAAAACTGTTTTTGCATTCAGATTGAGAGGGAAAGCCGTATACTACGCTGTCAGACAGTATCTTTCCAAAGTATAACGAGTTATCAAGCTTTACCTCACCGATGTAAATATCAAAGTGTCCATAGGTAAGTGCAGTGGTATAATCCTTTGCGCTGAGAATGGAAACAGATATCTCAAAACCGGCTTTGTTAAGCTGATCTTCGATTTGGCTTGCGCATGCAACTCTGGCAGAATTGCTGTCGCTGCAGAGCAGTCTTAAGGATATTCTTTCGTTGTTTTCATCAACAAAATATCCGTCCACATCCTTACTAGTATAACCTATTTCTTCCAAATAAGCAATAGTTTGTTTTAAGTTTTGTGTTTTGTTAAGCGATTCGTAGTTTTTAACTCTCTGCCAATCAGAGGGTAAAATGCTGATTGCAGGCGTTGCATAGGTGTAAAAACTTTTGTCGCAAAGCGCCTGTCTGTCAACGGCGGCGCTAAGCGCAAGACGCAGCTTTGCGTTGCTCAGCAAACCGCTTTCGCTGTTAACACCAATAAAGAAAAGATTGGTGCCCGCGGTGGTGGTGGGGGTGCCGGATTTTTTTGGCATAGCGTTATCTGAAAGGTCAGAATAAATGCTGCTTATATTGCCGGCCGAAATGTGATGACTCAAAGAGTCGTTGTCGGGGCAGTCAACAAGTGAAATTTGACTTAGCTTTACCTTTGATTTGTAATATTTATCGTTGGCAATAAGGCGTTGATTTTCGTATGAAAAGGTGTATCGACCGCAACCGATAGGGGGGAGGGTGCGGTTGTTTTCGTCTTTAAGGTTGTCACTGCCTGATTTTATAATAGGAAAGTCAAGCAGGTTTACAAAATTTGGATTGTTTTTACTGCTTTTAAAAGAAACGGTTACCGAGTCAACGGCAGTGCAGGACGAGACGTAGCTTAACTGTGCCGAATAAACCTGGTTGGCCTTGGCGCGGTTAAAAGAGTAAACAACGTCGTTGGCAGTTAAAGGAGTGCCGTCGGTAAAAAGTATTGTCTTTAGCTTTACCGTGCAGGTAGTTGGGGTGCATTCATAACTGTCGGCAATATAGCCGTCAACCATAAAGTCTTCATTAATTTTAAAAAGAGGATCAAACAACAGCTTGCTCAACTCTTGATTTTGCTTTGTTTGTGCAGTGTAGGGGTTAAGAACGTCTTTGTTTGAAAAGGGAAGAGCAACCGTTTTAAAATCGGTAACGCCTGAATCGGATTTGTTGGGGTTTTTATTGCCACCCTCGGAGGATTCGGAATTGCTGCAACCGAATAACGATATAACCATGAGCATAGATAAAGCTAATGCCGCAATTCTTTTTATAAGGTTGCTTTTCATTTCGTTAACCTCCTTGTTGTTTGCATTGTTTCAATATAATATACCACAACTTTGCCCTTTTTTCAATACAAAATATAAGTTGTCAATTTTATCAAAAATATGCATACTATTTAAAAATATGTAGTTGAATTTTCCATTCCGTTGTGTTATTATTAATAGAGTTTATTGTGGAAAGGAAGTACTTGTTATGTCCAAACGCTTAATTTCATTACTCATTGGGTTGGTTTTAGTTTGCGGTGTATTCGTTTCGGCGCCCTTTACTGCCGCTGCTGACGATACGCTTTGCTATCTATACAACAAACCCTTTGAAAACAACGGTTATTGGGATGGTAGCACCAGTAATATTTACGGTTCTGCCGGCTACTTTTCTGTTATAGGCAGCAACGGTAACCGCTATTATCTTGTAACCAAAAACACTATGTCACTGGGTGATACTTTTGAGGTTTCTGTAACCGCAGGCATCAATGATCAAAACCCTGCTTTAGACAGATATTCAGTGTTCGGTATCGGTGATTATGCAATCATCATTTGCCCCACCTTAAAAGAAGGTGCAACCAGCGGTCGTGCAGCATACTATAATTATGCAATAGTATACGACTTTGATAAAACAAATGCATATAGCACTAAAACTCAAGATTACAGTTCAGCGCTTGCAGCATCAAAGGTTATTGCATCCGAAACCCAGGTTGTTTCTGATAGCGGTGGTTACACAACCACCTACAAGCTTTCGGTTTCATTGTCCGACGGTGTGCTGACCTTTGTTATCAACGACAAAGTTGTTGCAGCTGTTACCGCTGCAGATATGACTGCGCTTGATGCTGACTTTACCGGTTTCAATTTTGATGATATTAAAATCGGTATGGCTCTTAAGCACGTTTGGAAGGTATATGATAACGGCGCATACTTTAAGGATTTGAAGGTTGCTGCTGTTGCTACCCCTTCAATGGTTGACGGCTTGATTAACAATATTCCCGCCACCGTTACCTTGGCTGATGAGTACCTTGTTGATAATGCATATGATGTTTACAGCCAATTGTCAGATGCCGAAAAGCTTCAGGTAACCGCAATCGACAAGCTTAACGCAGCACGCGTTGATATTGTTGAGACATACATTGCAGCCCTTCCCGACGGCGTTACTTCGGCCGATTTTGAACAGGTTGACGAGGCAATGGCTAAGTATAACGCCATTTCTGCTGACTTGCAGGCCAATGTAAGCAACGCTCAAAAGCTTGTAACCGCTTACGGTCAAATGGGCGTTATCGATATCATTGAGCGTATTGCCGCTTTCGGTGATGTTTCATATCTTGATTATTTTGAATCTGCTTATTATATTCAGAAGCGTTATTGGGTGTAAAATTAACGGAAGGAAGTGCTGCTATATCAGAATTGATTTCTTCTGCGGAAAGAGCTGCCTTAAGTCTTGAAAACTCAGTACCGACGGCAATAAAATCTTCGTAGTTATAAACGAAGCCCAGCTCGTCCTGAGAAAGCTTGGCAATATCCTT
>JAZQSG010000236.1:0-10492 GCA_045630025.1 Acutalibacteraceae bacterium | reverse complement strand
TTATAATTGCGACGAGTTTGTTGACGGCGTGTCGGTGGCCGATATGCTGGGTCAACCCTATGAGCAGTCTTTTAAAACCCTTGTGGCGGTAGCCAAAAGCGGTGAGCACTACGTTTTCGTTATACCTATACATAAAGAGCTTGACCTTAAAAAAGCGGCCCTTGCCGTTGGCGAAAAATCGGTATCTTTAATTGCCGTTAAAGAGCTGACCCCCTTGACGGGCTACGTAAGGGGCGGCTGCACCTGCATAGGTATGAAAAAGAAATTTAAAACGGTTATACACTCTTCGGCAAAAGAGTTTAATAACATAATTGTAAGCGGCGGCAGAATAGGTGCACAGATATTTGTGGCACCCTTGCACCTTGCATCGGCCGCTGAGGCAGAATTTGCCGAAATAATATATTAATAAGGAGAGACAAACTATGAAAAAACTGTTAGCGTTACTGTTGGCTGTTGTTATGGTATTTTGCTTGTCTGCCTGCGGCAACGAAGGCAATACTTCATCAGCATCTCAGTCTAACCCCTCGTCTGCTATGTCATCTGCCGCAAGTCAGAATGGCAGCACCGTGGAATCGGCCACCTCTTCAAAAGAAGACAAGATTATCAGCCAGACCATCGTATTTACTGCTGCTGATCTTGAAAAAGCCAAAACTACCACCTACGTTAAGCCCAAGAACGTTATTTACATGATTGGCGACGGTATGGGCCTTAACGATATTGAAATCTGCAACAAGTTCAGCGATTTCAAATTCGATTTCGGTTTGGTATTCGACCAGCTTCCCAACCGCGGCTATGCAACCACCCGCTCACACGATAGCGAGGTAACCGACTCGGCTGCATCTGCTACCGCCCTTGCAACCGGTGTTAAAACCCGCAATGGTATGATTGGTAAAAACCCCGGCGGTAAAGACCTTGAAAACATCAGCGAAATCGCCCGTGGTTTGGGCAAAAAGATAGGCATTGTTACTTCTGACTCGGTTTTGGGCGCCACTCCCACTGCTTTCTCTGTTCACAATGCATCTCGCGACAACGGTGCAGAGTTGGCCCGTTCGTTAATGAAGATGAAGCCCGACGTGCTTATCGGCAGCGGCTACGACGATTTTGTTATGGGTGTTTTTGCAAGTGAAGAGACCAAAGCTCTTTACAGCACCGTTAACGTTGCCGGCGAGTTTGGACTTTTTGAGTCTGCACTTAAAAACCCCGAAAAGAAGGATTTGCCCTTCTTCGGCTTCAGCAGCTTCCCCATGAAGTCCGGCGACTATCGTCTTGCACAGGCAACCCAGGCCGCTCTTTATCGCCTTGAGAATGAAAAGGGCTTCTTCCTTATGATTGAAAACGCAGGCACCGATAAGGCAGGCCACAGCAACAATATGCAGGGCAAGGTAGATAACCCTGCCGTATTTGATAAGGCAGTTGCAGTTGCAGTTAAATACTGCATCGAGCATCCCGATACCGTTCTTATCATCACCTCTGACCACGAGACCGGCGGTGTAACCCTGCCCTCAACCAAGGATTACACCTTGGATCAGGTTAAGTTCACCACCACTAACCACACCGGCGTTAACGTTGGCGTATTTGCACTTGGCTACGGCACCGAGTATTTCAACGGCAAAACCGTAGATAATACCGACATTGCTAAGTTTGCCATTAAAGCTGTTAGAGGCCAACTGTAATTAACAAATAATAAAAAGAGTAGCACAGCCGTGCTACTCTTTTTTTGTTGCTTAAATTAATATAGGTTTTCAAAGCCGTACTCGGTAAAGAAGCTGTCAATATCTTCTACCGTGCTGTTAAGGCGGGCTCTCTCGGCGGCAAAGCCAACCAGGTGGTTTTTAACCGAGGTTGTAATGTCTGCGGCAGAATAGCCCTTGTAGCTGCCGCTCAGGTACTCGAAAAGCTCGTGAACGATGCCGTCATCACCGCCGCCGTGGCCGTAGGTGATTTCTTCACCTATAAACTTAACGGGGATTTTTTGGGTTTGCTTGTCGGCAAAGGTGTAAAGGGTAATTTCTTTGTCACCCATATTGGCGTAAAGCTCACCCTTTGTGCCAAAAATGCGTATGTAGCGGCCACCCTTGTTAAAGGCGTTCATATTAAGGGTAACGGTTGCGCCCCCCTCAAAAAGCATATTTACCGTTTGGTGGTCAACCACGTCGTTGTTGGCCTTGTAAACGCAAAGACCGTAATCGGTGGTTTCAAGGGCGGTCATAACCTCTTCGTCGGTGGGTATGCCGTCGGTTTTGGATACGCCCTTTGTGCAGGCGCTTCTGAACCACAGGTTGTTTTTATCGTCAAAATAAAGCTTTTTGCTGTTGTATGGGCAGGTATCCTCTGCAGGGCAGCCCTCTATACAACGGGCAGGCGCGCCCTTGGGTGCGTTTTCTGCGCGAAAATGGTTAAGTGAGCCAAAGGATTGCACCTTTTTGCAGGGCTTGTTTAAAAGCCATTGCAAAATATCAACGTCGTGACAGCACTTGGCAAGCAGCATAGGGGTAGTTTCTTTTTCGCTGTGCCAGTTGCCGCGCACGTAGCTGTGGCTTTGGTGCAAATTGCCTACGCCCTCAACGTGCTCAACCGACATAATTTCGCCCACTGCACCGTCCATAAGCAGCTGCTTAACGGTGCAAAAGAAGGGGGCGTAGCGCAAAACGTGGCACACAAGCACCCTTACGCCCTTTTTCTGTGCTGCCAAAGCAATGTCGGCGCACTCCTTGGCGGTTTGAGCCACCGGCTTTTCAAGCAAAAGGTCGTAGCCCAGCTCTATGGCCTTAAGGGCGGGCTCGTAATGCATATCGTCCATAGTAGAAATTATGGCAATATCGGCAAGCTTGGGCTGAGCCAAAAGGGTTTGCCACGAGTCAAAGCACATATCGTCGGCGATGCAGTGCTTGTTTTTGATATATTCGCGGCGACCTTTAAGGGGTTCTGCTACGGCAACCACCGTAAATTTTTCGGGGCATTTTTTCATAATGTCGGTGTATCGGCTGCCGCGCTGACCGGCACCGATTACCGCAACGGTAAAGGGCTTCATAAAATCACCTCATAAGCTGAAAGTTTATTTTTATATTAGCACGAAGGATAAAAATTTTATCTTATTTTAACCCTCAAGGGTGCGCGGCATTTTGGGCAGCTTGCCGAGTGCACTCCCTTTTTGCGAGGAAAGCGGATTATTGCCTTACAATGGGGGCAAAGCATATAATGGCGGGTTTTGTCGGTGCGGTTTTTGTGCATAACCTTAAAGCGGTTTACCACCCTTCGCCACCAAGCCAAAAAGGCGGTTTCTTCATTGCGCCGCGCGTAAACGTTTTTTGATACCACGCGAAAAACGCAATAGCCAAACAAAAGGGTCATAACAACCCAAAAGCCCAGGTCGATATATTTGTTTTGCAAAACAAACCAAAGGGTTCCCCTTGTAACGCTAAGGGTGATATACACCACAAGCAGCCAAAGGGTAAGGCGGTCAAAGCCGTTTCGGCCATACATAAACCGAGAAAAGGCCTGTTTTAAGCGCCAAAACATAGGCGGCCTCCTTTACAAAATAAAGAGCAACGCATTACTCGCTTCTTAAGGCCTCTACGGGGTCCTTGCGAGCGGCAATCTTTGAGGGAATAAGGCCTGCAATATAGGTAAGCACCATGCTTATAAGCACAAGCACAACGCCGCCTTGGGCAGGCAAAATTGCATTTATGGATGAAATATCCGTAAGGGCGTGAATTATAGCGTTAATGGGAATGCAAAGCAGCAGGGTAACAATTATGCCTATTGCACCCGATGCAAAGCCGATTATTAAGGTTTCGGCATTGAACACGCGGGATATATCCTTTTTTGATGCGCCAATGGCACGCAAAACGCCAATTTCCTTGGTGCGCTCCAAAACCGAGATATAGGTGATTATGCCAATCATAATTGAAGATACTATAAGCGAAATAGATACAAAGGCAATCAGCACGTAGGTAATGGCGTTTATAATGGTGGAAAATGACGACATTGCCTGGGCAATAATATCGGTGTAGGCAATTTGATCTTCCTTTTCAACCGACTGGTTGTAATCGGCAATAATATCTGCAATGGCCTCTTTGTTTTCAAAGGTGGCGGCATAAATATTGATTGCGCTGGGGGTGGCTTTATCTACAAAGCCAAGCTTGGTCATATTGGTGGCGTAGTCGGAATCGGAATATTTATCGGCAAAAAGGGTGTCGTACGTACCCAAAAATTTGCCGTCGTTTTCGGTTTTTTCAAGCATACCGTCAAGCAGGGCGGCGGCCTGTGCATCGGGCAAAGCCGAAAGCTGAGCCATTACCTGCTGGGCGTATTGCTGGGCAATGGCCTGCTTGATGCCGTCCAGCACGTATTCATCAAGGGTTTTTTCATCAAGCCCGGCAATGTATTCTGCCGCTTTTTCGGCGCTCATACCCATTTGGCTTACCGCCGCCTGAACAAGCATTTGCTCTTTGTCCTCTTTCGACATGGCGGCTATGGTGGCTTGGGCGGTGGTGGTAAGGTACTCTTCGTCGGCGGTAGACATCAGCTGACGGTAGAAGGCGGCCTTTTCGTCTTGGGGCAGGGCAGAAAGATGCTCTTTAATTTCGGCAAGCTTGGCATCGTCGGTTAAAACAACCTTTGATTTAAAGGGCTTGCCGGTGAAAACGTCAATTTCGGCGTTGTTCATCTGCTCTTTAATAAGCTCGCTCTTTTCGGCCTTGGATATAAGATAATCGGTCAAGGCGGGGGTATAGCAAAGGGTAGAGCTGGCAAGCATACCGCCCGAAGCATCGGGGTTGGGGCGAATTATTGCGGTAATTTTAACGTCAACGCCTTGGTCGTAAAGGTATTTCATACCTGCCTCGGTTGAGTCAAGGTCGGTATATTCTTTGGTTTCGGTGTTGTAAGAAAAACGCTCGGCCGACGAAACAAGGCGGAATTTTTTGCCGCAAATTTCTTTATAGCTCCAGCTTTTTTCGGTTATTTCAAGAATTTCGCCCGAGCTTGATTGCTCAATATCGTGGCGCAGCTCATCCACCGTTTTAAGGCCCAGGGCATAAAGGCAAAGGTCACTAATCTCGTTGTTTTCATCCACAACCAGCACAACCTCGTTATATTTTTCGGGCCACTTGCCGTAAATAACGTCGTATTGCTCTTTTATAAGGGGGTTAACGCTTGCCGGCTTATCGTCGGGCAGCATTTCATCCCACAAGCTCATAGCGGAAAAGCTGCTCATTGACGACATCGACATCATAGACATACCGGGCATACCGGTGTTGTTCATATCTAAGCCGTAAACGTCGTTAATAAGGGTGCCCATATCGGCCTTAACCACAACGCCGTCGGTATCCTTGGTGTATACGTTAAGGTCAAGGGCGTAGCTGTATTCGATAGAGGTGGCAAGGTCTTGAAGTCCCGTTTTTGAGCCCTTTTTATTTTCTGCATCTAAAAATTCTTTAAGCTTTTTAAGGTTATTTTGCTGAACGGTGGTGTTGTTAAGGGCGTTAACCAGCTCGTGCATAACGGTGTTGCCGTAAACCTTGTCAAGCTCATGGGTAAGCTTTTTGTCGTCAACCTGCATAAGGGCAGAAAGCAGCTCGGTTGCATCCATGGTTTCGGCTTGAATAGATATGGGGTAAGAGCTGAGGGTGTCCTTTTGCACCGACTCAATATAGGTGTTTACGCCCGTTGAAAGGGCAAGAATTAAGGCAATGCCTATAATGCCTATGCTGCCTGCAAACGAGGTTAAAAAGGTACGTGCCTTTTTGGTGAGCAGGTTATTAAAGGAAAGGGAAACGGCGGTTAAAAAAGACATAGAGGGCTTTTTCTCTGCAAGGGGCTTGCTTTTGGTGGCTTCCTCTTTTGCTTCAACCTCTTCTTTTCCGTCGAAGGGGTCGGTATCGTCTATAACCTCGCCGTCAAGCAGGCGAATTATGCGGCTTGAATAGGTATCGGCAAGCTCGGGGTTGTGGGTAACCATAATAATAAGCTTGTCGGCAGAAATCTCTTTCAAAATTTCCATAATCTGAATGCTTGTTTCAGAGTCTAGGGCGCCCGTGGGCTCGTCGGCAAGCAAAATGTCGGGGTCGTTAACAAGGGCGCGGGCAATGGCAACGCGCTGCATCTGACCGCCCGACATCTGGTTGGGGCGCTTGTGCAGCTGATCACCAAGGCCAACCTTTTTAAGGGCGTCGGTGGCTCTGCGCCTGCGCTCTTCCTTTGAAACGCCCGACAGAGTCAGCGCCAGCTCAACGTTTGAAAGCACGCTTTGGTGGGGGATAAGGTTGTAGCTTTGAAAAACAAAGCCCACCGAATGGTTTCGGTAAGTATCCCAATCTCTGTCTTTATAATCCTTGGTTGAGCGGCCGTTTATTACAAGGTCACCGCTGGTGTAGCGGTCAAGGCCGCCTATAATGTTAAGCAGGGTGGTTTTGCCGCAGCCCGAAGGACCCAGCACCGAAACAAACTCGCTTTTTCTGAAATTAACGCTTATACCCTTCAGGGCGGTAACGGTAGAATCCCCTGCGGTATAATCTTTAACAATACTGTTTAGGGTAAGCAAAATAAAATCCTCCTTAAAGGCAAATGCTATATAAAATATAGTATACTACAAAATTCAAGATTTTGTTAATAAAAAATGATAAAATTTACAAAAAAGCAAGCAATGAAAAATATAGCCACAAATATATGTCGAAATTGGTTGAATTGAGGGGAGCGGTATGGTATCATTTTATAAAGGTGATGAATGAATGAAAAAAGCAACAGGAATTTTTCGCAACAAATACACACCGCTGGTGTGCAAAATACTTTGCGTTGTTTTAGCCCTTATGCTGGTTGCGACGGGCTTTTATATTTACGCCGATTATAACGAGGGCGTTAAAACCGCACAGCAAATAGAAAAGCTGAAGGGGCAGCTTAGCTCTGCCAAGGCGGATGCATCAAAATCTCAAAGCAAGCTTAGCTCCCAGCTGGGCGAGGCACAGTCTACGCTGAAGGAATATGAAAAGCAGATGATGGAGTACCGTCGGTTGATTATGAACCTTGAAAACGCCAACTCCGAGCAGCAGTCGCTTATAAAAGACCTAACCACCCCTTTAAACGGACGTGACGATAAAACCCCCGAGCCACCCGCTACAAAGATTGCCTACCTTACCTTTGACGACGGCCCTTCAGAGCATACTGAAGAGATTTTGCAAATTCTTACCGAAAAAGAGGCGGTTGCCACCTTTTTTGTAATTAACAGCAAGCATATCGATAAGGTGAAGGATATTAACAAGCAGGGCAGCGCCTTGGCTATGCACTCGGCAACCCACAACTATCAAAACATCTATAAATCGGTAGATGCCTATTTTGCCGACCTTAAGATTATAGAGGGCAAAATTTTTGAGCTTACGGGCATACAACCCAAAATTATGCGCCTGCCCGGCGGCAGCAGCAACACCGTAAGCAAAAAGTATTGCAAGGGGGTTGTAACCCAAATTGTTAAGCGCCTTAACGACGAGGGCTACTATTACTTTGATTGGAACGTAGATTCTACCGACGCCACAAAGGATGACGTGCCTGCACAAACCCTGCTGGCAAAGGTTAAAGCGGGCTGTAAAGACAAGCCGGTGGTAAACATCCTTATGCACGATACCGATGCTAAAAAGACAACCGTTGAGGCCTTGCCCGCCATTATAGACTATTTAAGGTCAGAGGGCTATCAGTTTATGACCCTAAGCCCCACCTCAACACCCATAAGACACTCGGTTAACAATTAAACTAAAACACCCCATCGCAGCTGCGATGGGGTGTTGCTTTTTAATTAATAGCCGTAGCTTTGAAGCATGCTTGAATACCACTCGTTAAACTCGTCGTAGCTAATCTTTTTGGGTTTAAGATAGTTAAGCTCGTAAGAGTTGTAATCAATGGTAAGCTTTTTGGCCTCTTCAGAAACGTATTTGTTAAAATCCTCGGCGTGCATAATGCGGGTTACTTCGTCTCTGTAAGTATCGAAATAATATTCGTCAGCAAGAATATCCTGCTTTATAACAAGGCGATAATAACCGTCGGTGCCCTTAAGCAAGGATGCTTTGCCAAGCTCAAACTTTTCAACGTCGGCAAAAAGGGCGCTTTCAACAGAGGTGTTTTCTTTACCAAGCAAGGTGGCGTTTTTATCCTTGGGCTGGGGCTTTTCTTCCTCTTCCTCGTCCTTGTCCTCTTCCTCGGTTTCAGTCTTGTCCTCGGTTTCGGTTTCGGTCGTATCCTTGTCCTCGTCCTTGTCCTTGTCCTCGTCCTTGTCCTTGTCCTCGTCCTTCTTGTTTTCGGCCTCGTACTCGGCCTTTATATCCTCAAAGGTAGCGGAGCCGTCGTTAATGCGGGTGCAGTATGCCTCAATTTTTTCGGCAATCTTTTTAAGCTCGTCTTCGGCAAGGTCTTTGCCGTCGTCGCCCTTAACAGAAAGCTCTAAAATGTTGGCGATAACGAAATTTTTGTTAAGCTCTTCTTTGATTTTTTCATCCTTAGGAGCTTTTTCGCCGCCCTCTTTATAGAAATAATCAAAGACGTCGGAACGGCAATACATATTAACGCGCAGATACTCGTAATAGGTGTCGTAGCTTACGCCGTTGGGCTCAAGCATATAGCCGTTGCCGCTGTAAGACCACTGATATGCGGCGTACTCGTAAAGTGCATTGGTGCTTTCTTCAGAAAGGGTAAGCTTATACTTATCAAACATATAAGCGGTTACAAGATGCTCGGCACACATTTCCTTTGCGCGCATAACAACGTAGTCGTTAAAGGCGTATTCTTTGCCGTCTTCACCCTTAACCTTTTGCTTGTGATACTTAATTTTAGAAGTATCGGCATCTTTATCCTCGGCGGTGACGGCTTCGGCTACGATAGAGCGAGCTTCACTGTCGGCATTGATAAGCATAACAAGGTAAAGGCCTGAAGGAACGGTATACTCCTTATCACCTAAAGTAACGGTGGCAACCACAGCTTCCTTGCCGTGACAACCTGCAAAGCAGGTAAGCACGAGCATGGCACAAAGCAGGGCGGCCAAAACTCTTTTAACAGTTTTCATGGGTTGAACCTCCGTAAAATGCTAATTAACTATTAAATTATACAACATATCATTAGAAAAGTCCAGTATATTTATTGTCTGCCCGTCAATTTTCTGCATTTTCCATAGCAGAAACGGCTCCCTCCATAACGTCGTAGGGGGTAAGAGAGCCCACAATGCGTATTTCATAAAAGGGCTTGTTGCCTGCGTTGACCTTAAAAAGACGGCCAACCGCACCTGAAAGGGCGGCAATATGCCCCGGCTTTACGCTGTCCGGATAAATTCGCAGATAATTTTCGTGCTGCTCAACCGACTGAATGCCAAGGGCAATGCAGCGGTTGCGAATAAGGGCAATATCTATAAGCCCCTTAACCGATTTTGGCGGCTCGCCAAATCGGTCTATAAGCTCGTCGGTTACGTCAAGGGCGTCGTCGGGGGTGCGAATGTCGGCAATTCTGCGGTACATACCCAAACGGGCCTGCAAAGACGAGATGTAGCCCTCGGGGATGTGGGCGCCTATTTGCAGGTCGATAACGCACTCGGCCTGTTCGGTTACCTCTTCGCCCTTTTCTGCGCTGATGGCGTCGTTAAGCATACGAATATACATATCGTAGCCCACCGACTCCATATGTCCGTGCTGTTCGCCGCCCAAAATGTTGCCTGCGCCCCTTATTTCAAGGTCGCGCATGGCGATTTTAAAACCCGAGCCAAACTCGGTAAACTCTCTTATTGCCTCTAACCTGCGGGATGCAATATCGCTAACCGATTTGCCTGCGCGGTAGGTAAGATAGGCGTACGCCCGTCGGCTGCTTCTGCCAACGCGGCCACGAATTTGGTGCAGCTGCGACAGACCCATTCGGTCGGCATCCTCAATAATCAAGGTGTTTACGTTGGGCACGTCTACGCCCGTTTCGATAATGGTGGTGCAAACAAGAATATCTATCTCGCCTGCAATAAGTCGGCGCCAAACCTCGCTCAGCTCTTCCTCTGCCATGCGGCCGTGAGCCACGGCAATGGATGCATCGGGCAGCTCTTCCTGCAGACGCACTGCCTTTGAGGCAATGTGTTCAACGCTGTTGAAAAGGTAATAAACCTGGCCGCCCCTTCGCAGCTCACGCTGAATGGCGTCAAGCACAACCAATCGGTCGTATTCCATAACGTAGGTTTGCACGGGGTAGCGGTCGCCCGGTGCCTCGTCAAGGGACGACATATCCCTTAACCCCGACATAGCCATATTAAGGGTGCGGGGGATAGGGGTTGCAGACAGAGTTAGGGTATCTACGTTAGAGTGCTTTTCGCGCAGCTTTTCCTTTTGAGCCTTAGTAAGCTCCTTTGGAACCTCTACAACGATACGAACGTACTGGTCGCCCTTACCCGAATAATGAAGTCTTTGTATACCTTTGCCCTTTAGCTTAAACTCATTACCAGGTTGTGTGCCTTCGTGTACAGTAAGCTTTACCTTACCGT
>JAZQSG010000235.1:0-1870 GCA_045630025.1 Acutalibacteraceae bacterium | reverse complement strand
AGTATTCTTCCGCCATCAAGAGCCGGAAGGGGCATAAGATTAAATATGCCTAAATTTATAGTTAACAAAGCGGCAATATAAATTAAAGAGCTAAAGGATTGCCTTGCTGCCGAGCCCACGGCAACGGTAATGCCAACGGGGCCACTCATATCGGAAATGCCGTATTTACCGCTTAAAAGGTCACACAAAGACATTATAACAACCCTTGCAAGCGAAATTTCTGTTTTAGCAGCATTTTTTAAAACCGATAAAAAGGTTCGTTTTTCACCGTAAACAAAAAAATCAAGCGAAATATAATTTTTACCGTCTTCATATTTTTCGGTGTTAAACTTTACGTCGTTAAGCACAACCTTTTTGCCGTTGCGCTCAACAACAAAATCCATTTCTCCGTTTTCGCTGGTGCCAAACATATAGCTTAAATCGTTGGTTGTATAAACTCTTCTTCCGTTGGCTTCAACTATTGTATCGCCCACCTGAAGACCGTAATTACAGCTGACTGCACCTTTATCAAACTTTGAAATTGTTGTAGTGGCGTAAAGATCTCGGCCCGCAACAAAAACAACGCAAAGAACGAAGCCAAGAATCAAATTAAAAATTGCACCCGCAGCAACAACGGAAAGTCGGCGCAGGGGCTTTTTATTGCCAAATGCGCGAGGGTCGGTGGATTCTTCATCCTCCCCTTCCATTGAGCAAAAGCCGCCAAAGGGTATTAGCCGCAAAGAATAGGTTGTTTCACCCTTTTTCTTGTTAAACAGCTTGGGGCCAAAGCCAACGGCAAACTCATTTACGCGAATACCGTTAAGCTTTGCAACGATAAAATGGCCAAACTCGTGAATGATAATAACTATCAAAAACACAAGAACCGCTACGGCATACGGCCATACATTATC
Source organism: Acutalibacteraceae bacterium (assembly GCA_045630025.1). Classification (GTDB taxonomy): domain Bacteria; phylum Bacillota; class Clostridia; order Oscillospirales; family Acutalibacteraceae; genus RGIG2206. Next base: position 980 of record JAZQSG010000235.1, on the reverse strand, counting down.
TAAAAACTTAAGAATAGAAATCACTCCTAATTATATATGCGAAAGAACAAACTCGCGGGCCGCTTTATCTGCATTAACAATATCGTTAAAATCAGCAACCTTTGAAATCGGCTGAGCATCGGTGGCCATTTGCACCAAGTCGCCAATTTGTAAAAACTTAATCTTTCCGTTAAGGAAAAGCTCAACCGCTTGCTCGTTTGCACCGTTGGCTGCAATTGGCTTGCATCCACCCTGACGAATTGCATCAACGGCGACGGCAAGGCACTTAAAGGTTTCGGTATCGGGCTTAGAAAAGGTCATATTGCCCGCATCGGTTATGCTGAGTCGCTCACAAGGGGCATTAAATCTGTCGGGATAAGTAAGGGCATACTGAATGGGCACACGCATATCGTGAACGCCAATCTGTGCAATTACCGAGCCATCACAAAACTCAACAGCCGAATGCAACAAGCTTTCGCGATGAACAACAACCTCAATATCGTCGGCTGATACGCCAAAAAGATGCACGGCCTCTATAACCTCAAGGCCTTTGTTCATCATAGTGGCGCTGTCAATGGTGATTTTTGCACCCATGCTCCAATTAGGGTGCTTGAGGGCCTGCTCTACCGTAACGTTGGACAACATATCTTTGGTTTTGCCAAAAAAGGGGCCACCCGACGCGGTAAGAATAATTTTGTGCAGCTTTCGCTGAGGGGGCGCGGCATTAAGGCACTGAAAAATAGCCGAATGCTCACTGTCAACAGGCAGAATTTTTACGCCCTTTTCAGCGGCCTTGCTCATAACAAGCTCGCCGCCCGTTACAAGCGATTCTTTGTTGGCCAGCGCAAGGGTGTTCCCTGCCTCGATACAAGCGAGGGTGGGCCTAAGACCGGCTATGCCGACAATAGCGTTAAGCACTCCGTCAGCACTGTCTAAAGATGCACAAAAGCAAACTCCATCCATGCCCGTAAGCAAGGTGTAGTCTAAATCCCTTGTGCGGG
>JAZQSG010000234.1:0-3238 GCA_045630025.1 Acutalibacteraceae bacterium | reverse complement strand
TATCGGTGAGCTTGATATTTCGTGCCACCGTGACGATATTAAAGAAAACAAATGCGAAAGCAAAACAAACATTCCGTTTGACATTGTAGGCAAGACCGTTATTCTGACCGACGACGTTATTTATACAGGAAGAACAACCCGTGCCGCAATGGATGCAATAATAAACATTGGCAGACCCGCAAAAATACAACTTGCAGTTTTAATAGACCGCGGTCACAGAGAGCTACCTATCAGAGGCGACTACGTGGGCAAAAACATACCCACCTCAAAAACCGAGCGCATACTTGTTAAGCTTTCAGACATCAATGCAGACCCCTCGGTTGTTTTAGTTTCAGATAAATAACGCCTAGTGCGTATTTATAAAATAAGGAGGAAGATAAAATGAAACTTATCTACGGCATCAAAGACCGTCCGAAGTTCGGACAACTGTTAGTATTTGCCATTCAGCAATTACTTGCAATTATGGCAGCTACCCTTGTTGTGCCCATTATTATTGGTCACGGCATGCAACCCACAGCCGCACTGTTCGGTGCCGGCTTAGGCACGCTTGTATACGTGCTGTTCACCAAGGCAAAGAGCCCTGTATTCCTTGGCTCATCTTTTGCATTCCTGTCATCAATGGCAGCTGCATTTGCAGGCGGCGTGTCAGCAAGTCTCGGTTATTTGGGACTTATTATAGGTGCTGTGCTTGCAGGTCTTGTATACGTAGTTATTGCAATTATCGTTAAATTTGCAGGCGTTAATTGGATTGACAAGCTTATGCCCAAGCAGGTTATAGGCCCCACCGTTTCTATCATCGGTTTATCACTTGCAGGCAACGCAATCGGTGACCTTCAAAAAGGTGGTTACTTGGTAGATTCAGTTTCTCAAGTTATTGAAGAAGGCAAAATTGTTGACGTTGTATCTCAGGTTCCTACCGCAAACGTTTTCGTTGCTATTGCTTGCGGTCTTATCGCCTTGTTTGTTACCACTATCTGCTCTGTTTACGGCAAAAAGATGCTTAAGCTTATACCCTTCATCATTGGTATTCTTTCAGGTTATGCTGTTGCCGCAATTTTCACTGTAATCGGCATTGCAACCGAAAATCCTTCATTGATGGTTATCAACTTTGGCGTTTTTGAAAATATGCAGATATTCACCCTGCCCGAATTCACCTTTATTACCGCTATTGACGGTGTAAAAGAATTTGAGTGGAAATATCTCGGCACAATTGCAATGGCATTTGTTCCCGTTGCATTCGTTGTATTTGCAGAGCACATTGCCGACCATAAAAACATTTCTTCCATCATCGAAACCGACCTTCTTAAAGAGCCCGGCTTGCACAGAACCCTGCTTGGCGACGGTATTGGTTCAATGGTTGGTTCAATCTTCGGCGGTTGTCCCAACACCACCTACGGCGAATCTGTTGCTTGTGTAGCTATTACCGGAAACGCATCTGTCTTCACCATCATTACTGCTGCAATTCTTGCAATTATCATCGCGTTCATCGCACCCTTTGTTGCATTTGTTAACTCTATCCCCTCTTGCGTAATGGGCGGTATATGCATGGCCCTTTACGGCTTTATAGCAGTAAGCGGTCTTAAAATGATCCAGAAGGTTGACCTTGAAGATAACAGAAACCTCTTTACCGTTTCGGTTATTCTTATTGCCGGTATCGGCGGTCTTGTACTTAACTTTGGCGGCGTTCAAATTACCGCAATTGCAACCGCTTTGATTCTTGGTATTATTACCAACATAATCCTTTCTTTTGGTAAAAAGAATAAGGTTGATGAATAAAAATACCAACTTGCATATTTTATTCAAAAACTTCTTGCATTTATTTTGATATAGATGTATAATTTTGATATATCAATTAAGGAGGAACGAAATTATGAAAAAAATTATAAGCATTCTTTTGATTGCTGTTATGATGCTTTCTTTTGCATCTTGCGGCGCATCTAAAACTGCAAAGGTTATCGAAATTGACCTCACTGATGAGCTTTACGCTTTTGGTGTTGATAAAGATCAACCCGAGCTTCTTGCTCAGGTAAACGATTTCATCAAGAAGATTAAGAAAGACGGCACTCTTGACGAGATTTGCAACAAATACTTTGGCGACGGCACTCCTACCCCTGTTGCCTCTGCTAAAGAAGACAGCAGCAAGGATCAGCTTGTTGTTGCAACCAACGCTGCGTTTGAGCCCTTTGAGTACACCAAAGGCGACAAGTATCTTGGTATAGATATGGAAATTGCTAAGCTTCTTGCTGATGAGCTTGGCAAAGAGCTTGTAATTAAGAATATGGATTTTGACGCCGTATGTCTTGCTGTTGGTCAGCACAAGTGCGACATTGCAATGGCCGGTCTTACCGTTAAGGAAGACAGAAAAGAGCACGTAAACTTCAGCGATTCTTACTACACCGCTTCTCAAAAGATTATCGTTATGAGCGACGATAAAACCTTTGACGATTGCAAAACCGCTGCTGACGTAGAAGATATCCTCAAGGGCTTTGATAAGAAGACCAAGATTGGTGTTCAAAACGGCACCACCGGTCAGTTCTATTGCGAAGGCGATGCTGATTGGGGCTTCGACGGCTTTGGCGTTACCACCAAGGGCTACAAGAATGGTTCTCTTGCAGTTCAGGATATGATCAACGGCAATATCGATTACGTTGTTATTGACTCTGCACCCGCAAAGTGCATCGTTGAATCTATCAACAAAAACGCTTAATTTAAACAGTAATTAGACTCAAAACAAATACCCCACCTGTGCTGGGCGGGGTATTTGTTTTATATGAAGGATTTGAGTATATGGATGGCTTTATTGGAAAACTTTATACTTTTTGGGAATATTTTTATGTTTACGAAGGGTACAATGCTGTAATCAACGGTTTAATCAACACCTTAATTATTGCTGTTTCGGGTTTGGTTATAGGTTCGGTTATCGGTACGCTTATCGCAACGGTAAGAGTTGTACCTAAATACAAAGCATTGCCAAGAATATTAAACAACATTTGCTCCTTTTACGTTTCTTTTTTCAGAGGAACGCCAATGGTTGTGCAGTTGCTTGTTTTTTACTATGTTCTGTTCCCTCTTATGGGCGTAAATATTGGTTCAGTAGGCGTATCCATACTTGTATTTGGTCTTAACAGCGGAGCATACATATCAGAAATAATGCGCGGCGGTATTTTATCAGTTGACCCCGGTCAGATGGAAGGCGGTCGTGAAGTCGGATCGGAGCCATGTCGTTCTGTGGGCCAAG
>JAZQSG010000233.1:0-14394 GCA_045630025.1 Acutalibacteraceae bacterium | reverse complement strand
GAACGACATGTCTACGATCCTACTTAGCATATTTGCAAAATCCGACTGCTCCGGATACTTAAAGTGATATTCGGGCTTAATGGTGCCGGGAATAACGCCAAACATATTTTTAACGGCGGCCGACATACCCATCATACCGTGACTTTTAAGTTTGCAAAAGTTGATAATTACGTCTGCTTTGTCAAGAAAAGCGGTATATGCAAAGCTTTTTGCAACTTTCGCATCTTCAAAATGTGCATCCTTTTGAGAATAATCGTCGTTTAATTCGGCGCCTGCCTTTTCCACCTCGTGCATACCCGTGGCGGCATAAACACGCCCAACAAAGGCGGCGTTATAAAGTCCGCCGGGGCTGTCGCCAATAATAACTCGGGCACCACGTTGTTTAAGCAGCTTAACAAGCTCGCTCAACAAAAGGGGATGGGTGGTTGCGGCCTTGTCGGGCTTCATAAAGGTAACCAGGTTGGCCTTTACGGCAACGGTCATACCTTCTTTAATAAAGTCAATTCCGCCTATTTTCTCAAGGGCTTCGGTCAATCCCTGACGAACCTGTTTCTCGTCATAGCTGTCGCATTTTGTAATGGCAACCTTATACAAAGTGTCACATCCTTTAGTGCTTTTGCTGCTTAAGCCAAATCTTCATTACCAGCTTATGGGGCAACAGCTTAACCATAAATACTTGGCCTTTTACTCTAAAGCCGTGAATAGAAACGTCTTTGCCCTTTTTCATATCTTTAAGGGCGGTTTTAATAACGTCTTTAGACTCGTAAATTTTGTTGTAGTAGGTAACCGCCTGGCTGTCGGTGGCGGTGGCGTGGTCAAAAAATTCGGTTCTTACCCAACCGGGGCAAACTGCCATAACGCGGATTTTTCGGCTTTTAAGCTCGCAGTTAAGTCCTCTTGAATAGCTAAGCACAAAGGCCTTGCTGGCCGCGTATACGTTAAGATAGGGCACCGGCTGAAATGATGACAAAGAGCACAGCTGATATATTTGCCCGCCCTCTTTCATAAAGGGCAGGGTAAGCTCCGTAATGGCAACCAATGCCTTGCTGTTAAGGTCAACCATAGCCATAGCATCGTCAATTTCAACGTCTTCATACTTGCCAAAACGACCAAAACCGCTGCAGTTTACCAAAACCTCAACATTGGGTTGCTCTTTTTCCAAAGCCAAGCGGTACTTAACAAAGCTTTCTTTGTCGGTCAAATCTAAAGGAAAGGGCTTTATAACCTCACCAAATTGGGTTTTCAACTCTTCAAGTCGGTCAATTCTACGGGCAATAACCCAAATTTCATCGAATTTATTTTGCAAAGCAAGGGCCTCGGCAAAATCGCGACCCATACCCGAGCTTGCTCCTGTAACAATGGCTATGCTCATTTTAATATCTCCTTTGTTTCTATGTTAATTAAGATTATTTCGCTCTTTTATGCGTTCTTCAACCATAGCAATCAAGCTAAGCAGGGCGGGGGCATACAAGGGGTATTTTTCACTCAACCGTTCGGGTGTAACCGCAACGGGAGATTTAACCTCTGCATCAAGGCGTTGGTTGCGGGCTATGTTAATGGCGTTGGCCTCGCAAACGTTTATTATTCCGCCTGCCAAAGCGCAGTAATTATACGACGACAGGGTAAACATATTTTTAGGGTTGGATTTATCGGTAAAGTGCAAAATTCTTAAAATGCGATAAATTGCCGTCATAATTATAATTGAGCAATCGTCCGAAATGTCGCGGTTGCCAACGTCCATAAGCAATGAAAAAATAAGGTTAAGAGAGTTGATAGTCATTCTCTTTTCAAGCAGCAGCTCGCTTGAGGCGTTGCCGTCACCGATGGCATAGGCAGGCAGGTCGGCAAGGGTTACAAAGCTGCCCGAGCGGTCAGAGGTGCGCCCCAGCAAATAATCGCAGCTTACCTTGTAATAGTCGGCTGCGGCACACAAAAAGTCCAAACCGCACTCTCGCTTGCCGTTTTCGTAATGTGATAAAAGCGCCTGAGATATGCCCAGCGCGTCACTTGCCTCTTTTTGAGATAGGTTGCGTTCTTTTCTTAAAAGGGTAAGAATTCTTGCAAAATCGTTATTCATACAATTACTCCCGAATTAAACAAAAGATAGATTAACCCCAGCTGTAACAAAATTATAAGGGGAATACCCAGCATAAATTTCGGCTTTTGAGTTTTATGCCTAATTAACCACATGGTAGCAAGCATGGCGGCACTTCCGCCAAGCAAGCTTAAAATTATTAAGCAGCGTTCGCTTATGCGGTTACGCCGCATACCGTTAGCGGCACGGTATTTATCAACCGAGGTAACGAAAACAGATATTAAGCTTATTATGGCAAAATATATCTGCAGGGCAATAATCATTCGTCCACCTCAAAGGTGCCCTTGCAATTTGTGCAAAGGGCAAATTTTTTGTTATGTATTTTTTTAACCTTAATATAATTTAAGTAAAGGGAAGTGTCGCTTTCAAAAATCTGCTTTTGGCTTATGTTGTGGCAAAAAGGGCATTCAAGCACGGCACAATCCTTTTCGGTGCAGTAAGAGTCTATTTTTGGTTTTATCACGTTACGTTACCTCTATGTGCAGATTTTTCATAAGCTCAAAGCATTTTTGCTCCATTTGGCCGTCGTTAGATGCAACGCAGGCCGAATCAACAACTATCTGACAGTCGGGAGCGGCTGCTTTTGCCATAATGGCGTTAGATATTACGCAAATGTTGGTTACAACACCTGCAAGCTCAATTTGTTTAAAGCCCTTACCCTCAATGTATTTTGCCAACTCAAGAGAGGGGAAGGTGGGCTTTTCAAAGCATTTTCTGCCCTCGGCCAAACGGGCAACCTTGCCGAAAAGCTGCCAGCCGACGCTGCCTTTAATGCAATGCTTTACGGGCAAGTGCTTTCCTTCATTGGTAAAAAGGTATTTTTGCTCGTGGGTGTCAAGGGTAAAAACCACTTCATCTCCCGAGCGCAAATAAGCGTTAATTTTGTCGCACAGCTTATCTTCAATTGCTGCCGCGGCTTCAAATCCCAAAGCACCGTCTACAAAATCCTTTTGATAGTCAACTACTACCAACAGTTTATTTGCCATAAAACTACCTCCTAAATAATACTATCAGTAATATTTTACCGCAAAATCAACCCTGTGTCAATATTTTACAAGGCGAATTGGCAGGATTATTGTTGAATTGTTATAAAAGATGATATATAATTACTATGATTAATCGAAAAAAGGAGAAGGGCCGTGAAATTTGCAAAAACCAAACGAATAATACGCCTAACGGCAGCAACGTTGCTTTCGGTCCTTCTTATGTCCTCTTGCGGCAAGGGCTCACCCGTTCCCCTTGGAAGCACCCCCGTTTCTTCAACAGCGCACGGCTCGTCTCAGCCCCACGCCTCCGACCTGTCGTCTCAGCCCTCACAAGTTAGCCAGCCAACCTCGTCTGCCCAAACGGCAGACAAGCCGAATGATGGCGTTAGAGGAATGTGGCTTGCCTATTTTGAAATCGGCAGTATGTATAAATCAAAAAACGGGTTTGCGGCAGAGTTTGACAGCGCCCTAAAAAAGTGCGAAGAATACGGAATAAATAACCTTTACGTTCACGTTCGCAGCCATTGTGATGCATATTATAATTCCGACCTGTTTCCCTGGTCGGCCTATCTTACGGGCGAGCAGGGCAAGGACCCTCAGGCAGATCCGTTGCAAATAATGATTGATAAGGCCCATGCAAAGGGCATAAAGCTTCACGCTTGGATAAATCCATACCGTGTTGCACTTAACTCTACCGATTTAGAGCTGCTTGACGACAAAAACCCTGCAAAAATATGGCTAACCGATTCCAACCCCGATAACGATTCCTGGGTGGTTGAGTGTAAAGGCAGTCTTTACCTTAACCCTGCCGAGGTTTCGGTGCAGCAGCTTGTTGCCGACGGTGTGCGCGAGATAGTTGAAAAATACAACGTAGACGGCATACATTTTGACGACTATTTTTACCCCACCACCGAAGAAAGCTTTGACGAAAAGGAATATGCAACCTATCGAACCCTGGTTTCTTCAAATCCGTTGCCCTTGGGCGATTGGCGCCGAGCCAACGTAAACGCCATGGTAAGCACCGTCTACAAGGCGGTAAAAAGCATTCGCCCCGATTGCGTTTTCGGTATTAGCCCCATGGCGTCTATAAGCAACAATTACAACACGGTTTACGCCGACGTGGCCGCCTGGTTAGAGGGTGGATACGTTGACTACATAATGCCTCAGCTTTATTTTGGCTTTGAATATCCAAAAGAGCAATCAAGGTTTGACAATTTGCTAAAGGAATGGCTAAACTTGTTCGAAAATCACTCGGCAAAGCTGTATATCGGCTTGGGCGCATATCGAATAGGCGCTACCGATAAAGACAATGTTGAGTGGAGTAAATACGACGATATACTTTCAAGACAGGCCAAGCTTTTAAATCAAGAAGATGGTGTGTCGGGTTGGGTGCTTTATTCATATTCAACCTTTTTTGCCGATACCGACCAAGCCAAGGCAGAGCGAGAAAACTTTTTAAAAACTATAAACTCAACAGACGGAGAATGAAATGGTATTAAAAAACAAAAAAACGTTAATCATACTATCGATTTTGCTGGCAGTGGCAATTGTGCTGTCGGTCTTGTCGGTTGTGCTTATAACGGGTCACGATAACCCCACCTCAAACGAGGTCCCCACTTCGGCAGATAAAATTGATGTTGTTGACGACCCAATTACCTCTGCACCTGCCGCCGTAATGGGCGGTTATATAGTTGCCGACGTTGATTATACTCTGGGCAACGAAGCCAAAAAGCAGATTGAAGAGTATGTTGACCTTGCCGCCAAAAACGGCTACAACTGTTTGGTTATGCCGGTTATAAGCCAAAAGGGCGCCATTTATAATAGCGGTCGCTTTAAAAATGCAACCAAAACCGATTTGCTAACCCACGCCGCAGAGTATGCCCACAAAAAAGGTGTAATGATATACGCCTCTGTTGACCCCGTGCGCTCTCCCGACGGCAGCTATGACCTTTCATCGGCAGACAGTGTTTCTGCCTGCGCAACCGAAATAAGCAATATCTGCTCTCGAGGTGTAGACGGAATATTGTTTGAATATCCCACTTTAACCAACAACCCAACTTATGACAGTTATACCGCTATGGGCAGCGGTGAGGGCTACGAAAGCTTTCAGCAGCAGATGCTGTTTAAGTACCTTCGCAACCTTTGCAGCGAGGTTCGCCGCGCCGGCTTTGGCGTTTGCATAGGCGTAAGCGTGCCCTCCAATCAGCTTGAAATAGCAAAAAGCTGGGCAGATTGCTCGGCCACCGATTTTACCCTTGTCACCCAAATGCCCCATACGCAGGATGAAAACGGCTACAAAGCCCTTTCAGAAAAATGGATTACACAGTTTAAGGATTTAGACCCCATATACTTCCTTTTGGGCGCAAGTGATGCCGTTTCGGGCAAGGTTAAGCAGTTTGACGTTGTCTCTCAAGGTGAGTGCTACGCCTCGCAAGGCAATAACGGAATGCTTGTAGATTCAATGTCTGCCCTTACACAGCTAAAGGATTTGGTCACCTTCCTTTCAACCGTAAAGGATGAAAGCTTTGGCATTCGCACTCTTTCGGTAAATACCCCTTCATCATCAACCTTCACAACCTATAACGATTCGGTCAGCTTTATCGGCGCATCCGACCCCAACTATCCTCTTACCCTTAACGGCAGCGAGATTGAGCGCACCGAAACGGGTTATTTCTCCGTTGATAAAAAGCTGAAAAACGGTAAAAACACCTTTACCTTTGAACATAAGGGTGTTAAAAAGACCTATACCGTTACGTATAAAAATATAATCATCCGTTCTATCAACCCCACCAACGAGCAAATGTGCGACGGTGACGTTGAAATAACGGTCAGCGCAGTTGCAAAAATCGGCGCTAAGCTAAAGGTTAGAATTGGCGACGAGGTTAAGGATATGGCGTCGTCAGGCAGTGCCACCAATGATTCTGCCGAAACCTTTGCAACCTATACTGCAACCTTTGTTACTCCTACTGCTCAGGATGTTCCCGTAGAAATGGGCACAATGATTGTTTCGGCAACCCTTGACGGAAAAGAAGAAACCAAATCGGGCGGCAGAATAGTAGTACGCGCTAAGAAAAATCAAAATTCCAGCGTTGTTTCAAAGCCCGCCGACGAGGTTTACGAAAGCGGATACGGTATAATAGTAGGCGAGGGTGACCGATACGTTGCCGAGGTTACCGTAACCCAAACCGAAACCCTTAACATCATCAACCCCATTGATGAAAGAAGCCGACCCACAAACGCCTATTTGCCTTTGGGTACGGTAGATTATTGCTCCGATAAAGACGCAGTGTTTTTCAACCCCGAAAGCGGAAACACCAACAAATTCCGCAACCTGGATTACGGCAAAAGAGTATATAACGAAGGCAATATAAAAATCTTCAAGGCCACTCTTCCCGAAACCAACACAATTACGGCGGTTGATTGTACCGACAACGGTCGACACACCGTAATCACCTTTGATACGGCGTGGAAGGCCCCCTTCAACGTAACCTTGGCGCCTCAAAGCTACGCCGCTCCCAATTTAACCTCAAAGCGACCCGATTACTCGGTGTCGTCCTTAACGTACGAATATCTTGATATTGAGTTTTGCTATACCCAATCGGGTCAGGGCAGAGTAGACGTAGAGGGCAACCCCATTTTCAAAAAGGCCGAATGGATAAAGGGCAGCAACGGATATTACGTTTTGCGCCTTTGGCTTAGAGAAAAGGGCAAGTTCTACGGCTGGACGGCAGAGTATAACAAAGATAATCAGCTGCAGTTTTATTTCCTTGACCCCGCGCAGATAAAAACCTCTACCAATTATTACGGATACTCCCTTGAGGGCGTAAAAATAGTTGTAGATGCAGGCCACGGCGGCCCTTCAAGCCCCGGCGCAGTCGGCTCATCCAAGCAATATACCGAGGCGGTGCTTAACCTTATTTTGGCCCGCAAGCTTCAAAGGGAGCTTGAAAGCTTAGGTGCAACCGTTATAATGACCCGAACCGACGACTCAACGTTGTCGTTGGAAGATCGCAACAAAATAACCCAAAAAGAAAAACCGGATCTTTTTATATCCATTCACCGCAATTCGTCCACCTCCAGCGCGTCAAAGGGATACGAAAACTTTTATTTCCACCCCTTCTCCAAGCCCCTGGCACAGGCGGTTTACGATACCAGCGTTAAAGATTTCTCTGCAGGTCGAGGGGTGCAATATTATCCCTTCTACGTTGCGCGAGTGTCTTGTTGCCCGGCCATTCTTACAGAAAACGGATTTATGTCTAATTCAAGCGACCTTGAAACAATAAAAACCGATTACCACAACGAAAAGCTGGCGGTTTCTATAACACAAGGAATAGTCGATTATCTTGTATCCATACAAATTCAAACCCCTGACCAAAATAATTCACAGCAATAAGTCACAAAATAAACGGGCACACATAGAATGTATCAAGCAGGAGGTGCTCGAGTGTTTTGGTTGGGTATGGTGGTTGGCTCCACCGTAGGCGTCGCGATTATGTGCCTTATGCAGGTGGCAGGCGCCGAAGATAACAAATAAACAAGACCGATAGAAATCTATCGGTCTTGTTTTTGTTTTTTTATTTTAAGCAAAAGAATTTGTCGGTATCAATGCCGTAATGCTCGTAAATTTTTGCAATGCCTTCATAGTCAACAAAGCTTAAGTCCTTATGGTGGCTGTCGCACCCTTGTGATATTACAACACCGCTTTTCTGCATATCGGCAAACCATCCCAAATACTCGTCGATAAAGCTTTGCGGCAAGGTGCCTTGATCCAGCTCGGTCAGCATTCCTCGATTAAGCTCCAATGCAACATTGTTTTCAAGCAAGGCGTGCTTCAGCTCGTCGCGCATCGCCTCCGATACCCTTGAAAAACCGATAAACGGGTTTTCAACACCTGGATAAACGTTGGTATCGTACCAGGTGTAGTGGGCCAAAATATCGGTATAGGGATGTGTGGCGGCAAACATATATTGGCGATGATATTCAGCAAGCATTTTTTGCAAATCGGTACCGCAATACATAGGCCAATGCACACCCGTAACTATGTACTCGATTTTGTATTTTTCAATAAATTCATCGTTAAAATCAATTATAACCTCAGCGTTGGCAGGTCCACCGTGGCGAAAGCCGTAAACGGGCAGTTGTTCATATTCGCCCCGTGCAATTTTCTCTACCTCCCACCTTGATATGGGTGTAACTTCAACGCCAAAGTGAAAATGTCCTTCAAGCTCGGGATGGTTGGCCATTGCCCTTTCAAATTCAACTCTGGATGCGGCAATATCCGCCTCTTGCAGTCGAGTGTGATAGTGGTCAGTTACGCCAAAATCGGTAATTCCGTATTTTTTTGCTTCACTGATAAGCGTTTCAAATTCCATACAAGCACTGTCACAGCTGCAATGGGTGTGAATGTGCCAATCAGATTTAATAGCCATAAAATTCCTCCAACCCGTAATTGGTATAAATATGATAGCACACCTTCGCGTTTATTAAAAGTCTTTTATCAAATATTTGAAAAAATTATGACATCCGACTCAATCAGGCAGAAAAAAGATAAATTTAGCAGTTGGGGAAAAATAATAAAAAATATAACCTTGTATACAGTGGAATTATAAAAGCGGAGGTGAAAAAGTGCAAAAAATTATAAAAATTTTATTTTCGGTTTTACTTGCCTTTTCGGTGGTATCCTTTTCGGCAATAATATATTGTGATGCAAAATATCCTTCAAATATATACTCAAATTCAGCAGATAAAATTAAGCTGAATTCATATTGCACCCTGTTTGGAAACCGCGCAGGCAACCAAAAGGTGATGAAGGTTTTGGGCATATTGCCCGTTAAGGACGTTACGGTATCAACGGCACCCACCGACCGAGTAGTTGTATCGGGCACACCCTTTGGCGTTATGCTTTATTCCCAAGGGGTAATGGTTGTGGGCTCAATGCCCTTTGAGTCAGCCGCGGGCGAGGTTGAACCGGGCGCTCAGTCGGGCATTCGCGTAGGGGATATCATTCATTCAATCGACGGTGTGCAGGTTAATTCAATAGAAGAGGTTACCGATTGCGTAAAAAAATCAAACGGCAAAAGAATGATCTTTTTATGCAGCCGTAACGGTTCTGAATTTACCGCCTACGTAACGGCACAAAAAAGCAAAGCGGATAATCTTTATCATATCGGCTTGTGGGTACGAGACAGCAGCGCAGGTATAGGCACCATGACCTTTTATTATCCCGCCCTTTCAATGGGCGTCGGCTTCGGGCATCCTATTTGCGACGTAGATACGGGCAACGTAATTGACGTTTCAACAGGGTGTGCCGTCAACGCAACCATTTACAGCTTAAGAAAAAGTGCCCCCGGCAATCCCGGCGAGCTGCTGGGTGCGCTAAAGGTACGCTCCGTCTTGGGCGAGGTGCTGCAAAACTGTGATAACGGAGTTTATTTCAACTGCGAATATCAGCCCCAAGGCGAAAGTATGCCCTTGGCTTATTGGAACGAGGTAACAACGGGCAAAGCACAGATATATACAACCCTTGAGGGTCAAATTCCTCAATACTATGATGTGCGAATTGAAAAGATTAATGCTAAATCATCAAACAAAAATTTCGTTATAATCGTAACCGACCCCCGCCTTATTGAGCAAACGGGTGGAATAGTGCAAGGTATGAGCGGCTCGCCTATAATTCAAAACGGCAAGCTTGTTGGGGCAATGACCCACGTTTTTGTGGATGACCCCACCTCGGGTTATGGAATATTTGCCGAAACTATGCTTAAAACGGCACAAAGCGTGGCAGACCAACAATTGAAAGACGCATCATAATACAAACGAAACCCAAGACACTTTCGTGCCTTGGGTTTTGCCCGATAAAGCAATTTGTAAGTAATTATTATTGAAAAATCAATTTTGTTGTGATAAATTAAATTTAAACTAAGTTTAAAGGCGGTGGCATAATGAATCAAAGCAGGGTAATTCCCACAAGCAGAGTAATAGAAAAGCTTGACGAGCATCTTTCTAAAAACGATTATTCTGCCGCCAAGCGCCATTTGCTTTATTGGCTCAGCGAGGCCGAGCAAATAGGTGACGGCAAGGGCGTTCTGTTGCTGTGCAACGAGCTTATGGGCCTTTGCCGCAAACTTTCAGAGGAAGAGCAGGCCCTTTCCTTTGCCGAGCGTGCACTTAATCAGGTTGAAAAAATGGGCATTCAAGATAACGTTGGCGCCGCAACCACCTATCTCAATTCCGCCACTGTTTACAAGGCCTTTAATAAAGCTGAAAATGCCATACCGCTGTTTAAAAAAGCCCAATCGATTTACGAGCAAAATCTGGCCCAAGAGGATGACCGACTTGGCGGACTTTACAATAATATGGCGTTGGCGCTTGTGGACCTTGCCCGATTTGACGAGGCAGAGGCATTATATCAAAAAGCGATCTCGGTTATGTCTGCAATAGAAGGAAAAGAGCCCGAGCAAGCTATAACCCATCTTAATATGGCGTCGGCCGCCGAGGCCCGTTTCGGCATTGAGGATGGACAAGAAATTATCATTCAGCAGGTAGAGCAGGCCATGGAGCTGCTGGAAAGCTGTAAAGACCGAACAGACGGTGACTACGCTTTTGCTTGTGAAAAGTGTGCAGGCGTTTTTGGCTATTACGGTTATTTTTATTACGCTGAGCAGCTTTTACAGCGCAGCAGGAGGATTTATGAAAGGACTTGAGCTTTCAAAACGGTTTTATGAAGAGGTGGGTAAGCCCGCGTTAGAGCAAAATCTTCCCCACCTTTTGCCATATATTGCCGTTGGCCTTGCGGGCAGCGGGTCAGAGTGCTGCGGTTATGACGACGAGCTGTCTCAAGATCACGATTTTGAGCCGGGCTTTTGCATATTCATCCCCGATGAAGAGGTGGTCGACCGCAAAAGTGCTTTTGAGCTTGAGCGTTTGTATGCCAAGCTGCCAAAAGAGTTTTTGGGCTATAAGCGCAGCCCCGTAAGCGCCGTCGGCGGCAACCGCCACGGGGTAATAAGAATGAGCGAGTTTTTTGAGGCAAAAACAGGCAGCCCCAAGGGTGTGCTCACGGTGGGGCAGTGGCTGTCTTTGCCCGAATATGCATTGCTCGAGGCAACCAACGGAGCCGTCTTTTGCGATAATTACGGCGAGTTTTCCAAAATCCGAGAGGAACTTGGCTATTTTCCCGAGGATATTCGCCTTAAAAAGTTGGCTAGCAACCTTCTTGTTATGGGTCAATCGGGTCAGTATAATTACGCTCGCTGCATTAAAAGGGGCGAGCTCGCCTCGGCCCAGCTTGCACTTTTCGAGTTTGTAAAAAGTGCCATAAACGCGGCCTTTTTGCTTAATAAAAAATACACGCCCTATTATAAATGGAGCTTTAGGGGATTAAGAGAAATCTCTGAAAATTATTGCCTTTTGGCACAAAAACTTGAAACGCTTATTTCAACCGATAACTCAAACCCTGCCGAAAAGCAGCGGCAGATAGAAAGCATCTGTCAGTTTATTGCAGATCAAGTGTGTGCTTTGTCAATAACCTCTCGCGCCTGCTGCGAACTTGAAACCTTGGCATATGCCGTAAACGATATGATAACTAACAACAATATCCGCAATATGAACGTTTTAAGCGGAGTTTAGAAGGGGATAAGCTATGTTAGTTGCAGATATGCATACCCACACGGAATATACTACTACCAAAACCGAAAACCAATTAAGATATCAATATAAATAAAGCACCAACGCCTAAGCGTTGGTGCTTTTGCTTATCTTTTTATCATAAAATCTTCTTCAATCAAAATCTTTTGCAATTTGGCAACGTCAATATCTCTGGGGTTAACGCCTTGCTTCTTTGCAACGGCCATAGCGGCACCTGCCGCCTGACCAAGCTGGGCGCAATAGGGCATAATGCGGTAGGATGCCTGGGCCTCGTGGGTAGAGGATATGCATCTGCCTGCTATAAGCAGATTATCCTTGCCTTTGGGCACAAGTGAGCGGTAGGGGATTTCATACCATTCACCCTTGCCGAAATAGTAGTGGCTCGTGCCTGCTCCCTCGGGGTTGTGAATGTCAATATCATAGTTGGCAACGGCAATAGCATCTTCAAATCGAGCCAGGGCTTTAAGCTCATCCACGTCAAGAATATGCTCGCCAACAATTTTGCGGCTTTCTCTTATGCCAATTTGCAAAGCGGTAGATTGAATGCGGGCGTTTTCAAAGCCCTCAATGTTGCCTTTAAGAAACTCCAGCATTTCAAACACCTGCTCGCGGGCTTCAATTTCTGCATTTGTGACGTCAAAGGGGTCGGTAGGGTTCAGTTTTACAATGCGGGTGGTGTTAAAGTGAATAACGCCCTCGTTAAAATTGCCAAAGGTTAAAATGTTTTCGCGGGGATTTTTAATTAACCCCTTCGCTTTAAATTCTTTATAAACCTCGCTCATTCTTGCGTGGTTTTTATAGTAAAGCTCTTTGTTAACACCGCTCATTCTAAAGCATAGGGTCATGGGCTGGCAAAGGTTGTCTTGCTCTCTGCCCAGCATAAATTCACACCCTGCAAGATAGGCAAGCTCGCCGTCACCCGTAGCATCAATGTAATTGTCAGCAGTAAGCTCAAGCTTTTTAGATTTTCCAAGGGCCTCAATAGATGTTATTTTGCCCATTTCAACCTTTGCGCCCGTAACGGTTGTGTTAAACAGCAGGTCAACGCCATACTCTGCACACATTCTGTTAAGCACAAGCTTTAAAATCTCTTCGTCAAAATAAAGGCCTTTATCTTCCATGCCGCCTAATTTAATCATTTCGTCGGCAATTTTCAAAAACATATCACCGGTAAGATAGTGGCGCTCGTCGGTTTTGGGGTCGTTAGACCAATAGGGCATATAGGGGGTAACAAGGCAGTTGGCCGCCGCACCCCCAAGGCAGTTGTATTTTTCTATAAGCAATACGCTAACGTTGTGTCTTGCGGCTTCCAAAGCTGCAGTAACACCGGCAAAGCCGCCACCCACAACAATAAGGTCATATTTTTTCATAAAAAAGCCCCCTTTTTTTATGAATACTATCACAGGTCGCGCAAAATTTCAACTCGATTTACAAACAACTTGACAATTATTTGCGCTGAATTATAATAAAATTAAAATTACAGACGAGGTGTTGTGAATGGTGCAGTTGAAATTCGACTTATTACAGTATGGCAATCCCTTTAAGTTGCTTAACGCAACCAACGGTGGGCCAATAAACAAGCGACACGCAACCGACCAGGCAAGAAGTAATATTACTGCCTACACAGCGGCAAGAATTCCTTATACCCGCAATCACGATTCTGCGGTTAACAGCGTTTACGGCGGCCCTTACAGTCACGATATATCCTGCATTTTTCCTTGCTTTGATGCCGATCCTAATGATCCTGCATCCTATGATTTTGCTTGTACCGATGAAGAGATTTTGAAGGGCCTTGAAGCAGGCACAAAAACCTTTTTCAGACTTGGCCAAACCATCGAGCACCAAATTGTAAAGCACAACACCTTACCGCCCAAGGATTTTAAAAAGTGGACGGTTATCTGCGAGCATATAATCCGACACTATACTGAGGGGTGGGCCAACGGCTTCCACCACGATATGCCCTATTGGGAGATTTGGAACGAGGCCGATTTGTGCGGTGACGATAGCCCCGATAAGCTCACTTGGGGCGGCACAAAAGCACAGTTCTTTGATTTTTATGAGATTGCCGCCAAGCATCTCAAATCCTGCTTCCCTCATTTAAAGATAGGCGGCCCTGCTCTTGCCGGCAATACCGAGTGGGCAGAGGATTTCCTTTGCGAAATGCAAAAGCGCAACGTGCCCATTGACTTTTTCTCATGGCATATTTATACCGTTGACCCCAACCACGTTGTAAGAAGGGCGACCATCATTGACGATTTGCTCAATAAATATGGGTATGAAAATGCTGAAAGACACCTGAACGAGTGGAACTACGTTAAGGGTTGGGGTATAAATGAGCAGGGCGAGAATATGTTTATATATTCGTTAGAGGTAATGCGCAGTGCAAAGGGCGCGTCCTTTGTGGCGGCTGTAATGTGCAAATCTCAAACTGCTCCCATTGATATGCTTATGTATTACGATACCCGCCCAAGTACCTTTAACGGAGTCTTTGATTTTTACACCTTGCGCCCCTTAAAGGGTTATTATCCTTTTTATTGGTACGGAATGTTTTACGGTATGCAGCGTGAAGCTCTGTGCACCTCAATGCCCGATGATATTTATGCTTTGTGCGGCGTTGATGAAAAAGGCAAAGTTCTGGCAATGTTTACCTATTATACCGATAATGAT
>JAZQSG010000232.1:0-8026 GCA_045630025.1 Acutalibacteraceae bacterium | reverse complement strand
CAAAAAGCTCTGTAAAGCTATGGGCTTCAAATTCACCCGCAAGAATAAGTATGCGCTCGGCATAGCGGGAGCATATGTTTGCCCTGGCAAGTATTTGATTATCGCCCGAAAAAAGCACTCGGCCGTTTTCGGCAACTACGTCGGTGGCGCCCATTGCTTTAAGTTCGCCCGCCACCAATGCCTCCAGCCCGAAAAGGCAGGGGGCAACAAGTCTGTATTGCATATTTTTTATCCTTTGTTTTTAATAGAGTAATATTATACCACACACTTTGATGCAGTTAAAGATATTTTTTAGATTTTTGCACTTTTATGTCGGGTTACGTGGCAGCCCACGTTAACCGCCACGGGTAAGCCCGCTATGTGGGTAGGATATTGCTCAACGTTTACGTACAGTGCGGTTGTATCGCCGCCAAAGCCCTGGGGACCTATTTTAAGGCGGTTGACGGCCGCCAGCATATCCTTTTCAAGCTGAGCGTAAAACTCGTCGGGATTGGGCGTATCGCTTGAACGGCAAAGGGCCTTTTTGGCAAGCAACGCCGCATATTCAAAATCGCCGCCGATACCGACGCCAACGGTTATTGGGGGGCAAGGATTGCTGCCGCCCTTTTTAACTATTTGAACCACGGCGTCAATTATTTCTTCGCGGGTGGCAGAGGGGGTAAGCATTGCTATGCCGCTCATATTTTCGCTGCCGAAGCCCTTGGGGGCAACGGTAACGGTAACCTCTTCGCCATCTACTATGGTTGTGTGCAAAACAGCAGGCGTGTTGTCGTTGGTGTTGATTCGGCGCAAAGGGTCTGCAACCACCGATTTGCGCAAATATCCCTTTGTATAGCCGCGGCGCACACCCTCGTTAACCGCGTCGGCAAGACTGCCGCCAACAAAATGCACGTCTTGCCCTATTTCTAAAAAGACAACCGCCATTCCCGTATCCTGGCAAACGGGTATATCAAGCTGAACGGCTGCCTCGGCATTGCGCTCTAAATCAGACAAAATATCTTTGGCCACAGGATTGGTTTCGGCTGCCTTTGCCCTTTTAAGCTTGTCACACAAATCCTCGGGCAGATGCTTGTTGGCATCGATGCACAAAGCTTCGACCGCTTGGGTTACTGCTGACACGTTAATTTCTCTCATAATTTAATCACCTATTAAAAAAGCGGAGCTTCAGCAACGAACACTCCGCTAATTCATATCATTTTTGAACGCGCTTTGCACGTCTTACTTCGCCGTTATTTTTGCGTTTAAGGTCGGACATTTTGTCGTCACTTGTCTGCTTGAATTTGCTCATCATATCTTCAAAAGACAGATTTTCGGTTTTGCGTTCAACCCACTCGCCGCCTGTGGGACGGTCGGGGGGTGCAACGGGGCGACGGGGTGCGGGACGACGCTCACGCTCTTGGGCGCGTTTGATAGACAAGCTTATCTTGCCGTCTTCGCCAATGCTGAGCACCTTTACCTTAACCTCTTGACCCACCGTTATAAAGTCATTGATGTTTTCTACAAAGGTTGATGCAACCTCGGATATATGTACCATACCCGTTTTGCCTTCGCCCAAGTCAACAAACACACCGAAGCGGGTGATGCCGCTGACCTTTCCGTTTAAAATTTCACCAATTTCAACCTGCTGCATAGTTTAATGCAAATCCTCCTCAATTAACTATTTACCGGATATATCGGTAAACACTTCCTCATTGGCATAGACGTAGCCCAGCCTGTCCCTTGCGGCTCGCTCTATATAGTCTTTATCGTCACCGTTTTCCACAAGGTTGCGCAGTTCTTGATTTTGGATTTCAAGGGTTGCATTTTGGCCCGTTATCTCGCTTAGCTCTTGCTGTTTGCGGTTAAGCTCCATTTGCAGACTGCTCATCGTGACTATAAGATAGATCATTGCACCGAGCAATCCGATGCGTGCTATTATACTTTTAAACATCGTTTTCACTGCTCCGTTTTGCAATAGTCATTCGTACCCAAGATACGAAAAAATTATACACCACATTGACACAATGTTTCAAGAGTTTTTTTGCCTTTTTAACAAAATTTTTTAATTTTTTCAGTAAATTTGACCCCGTTTGTGTTAACATTCGGGTAAAAGGGCGAAAAACACCTTGGACAATGGCGTTGCAGCACCTTTTTATGAAGGCGATGATTGGTTGACCCAGCTTAAGAATTATGACGCTTAAGGTTAGTCGGCAGACAAAAAATCCTATGGCCATATTGATAAGCACAAAAAATCTTATTTCACCATTGCACCTGACAAGAAGTATAACCCCCGTAACGAGGGTTGCCGCCACCCACCAGGCAACATCTTGAATAAAAGCTACCGGGGTTGAGGGGCGGCGGGCATATCTTATAAGCCGCAGCAAATCGTA
The DNA here is from genome assembly GCA_045630025.1 of Acutalibacteraceae bacterium. Taxonomy (GTDB): domain Bacteria; phylum Bacillota; class Clostridia; order Oscillospirales; family Acutalibacteraceae; genus RGIG2206. The sequence continues at coordinate 5,657 of JAZQSG010000232.1, read as the reverse complement.
CAAAAGGCACAGCGCCACGCCCGACACCACCGACGTAACCGCCGTTATAAGCTGGGCGTAGCTGTCTACCTGGTATCCGCTCATCTGAACAGGCGGCTCATAAATCCGCCGCCCTTGGTTCGGTCGTCGGTATAAGCTATTGCCACAACCGTGCCCGTGATGTTAAGCTCGCCCGTTTCGGTATTAAGGCGGCTTATATGCAGGTTTTTGCCCCTTACGGTAAGCTCACCCATATCGGTATAAACAATCATGGTTTGCTCGTCAAAGCTGTCTACGTCCGACACCCCCGTAACGGTCATTTTGCTGCGGTCGTCAATGCTTACACTATGGGGCATTTTAACTCTTTTGCTTTCGTCGGTAATTACCATAACAAAACACCTCCCTTTGTGTCATTGTATGACAAAGAGAGGTGTTTTTATGCTTTTTGCAGGCAACTTATTCAACAAGGGTGTACATGGTGGCGGCGTTATCTTTGGTTGCAAACTCTGTAACCGATTCAACCCTTACCTTAACGGTGCGGGTGCCGAATGCTATTTCAATAATATCGCCCTGCTTTACGTCGTAAGATGCCTTTACGGGGCGGCCGTTGGCGCTGACGCGACCTGCATCGCAGGCCTCGTTGGCTACGGTGCGCCTTTTTATAAGTCGGGATACCTTAAGGTATTTATCAAGTCTCATATTGCCTCCGTTAACTCAATAAAAAAGTTGACCGGTTTTGCAACCGGTCAACAATTTTATGCTAATTAAAGAGCATCCTTGAGGGCCTTAGCTGCCTTGAAAGCGGGAACCTTAGAAGCTGCGATCTTGATGGTCTCCTTAGTGCGGGGGTTAAGACCGGTGCGAGCTGCACGCTCTCTAACTTCGAAGTTACCGAAACCGAAAACGGTTACCTTATCGCCCTTGGCGAGAGATTCGGTGATGGTTGCGAATACTGCTGCAACTGCCTTGTCTGCATCTTTCTTGGAAAGTCCTGCTTTTTCAGCTACTGCTGCGATGAGTTCTGTTTTGTTCATTGTAATTTCCTCCAATAAATTTTTATACTCACGGCATTACGCCAATTATGAGTTCTGTTTTACTTCGTCCCACAATGCGTCCATCTCTTCAAGAGTCAGCTCTTTCAGATTAAGACCCCGTGAAACTGCTAACTGCTCTATCCCTTGAAAGCGGGATATAAACTTGTCGGTGGCTCTTGCTATTGCCTCTTCCCCGTCAACCTTAAGAAAACGGGTTATATTGACAACGCTGAAAAGAAGATCGCCCACCTCGTCCTCAATGGCTTTTGCGTCACCCGAACGCTCGGCCTCGCGAACCTCGGCAATTTCTTCGCTAAGCTTGTCCCACGCGCCTTGTGAATCGGGCCAATCGAAGCCCACCTTGGCGGCACGCTTTTGCACCTTGGCGGCCCTCATTATGCCGGGGAAGGCACGGGGCACGCTAAGCAGCGTATCGGTATAGCTTTGCTGATTTTTTTCTTCCATTTTTATGGCGTCCCAATTATCGAGCACCTGACCGACCGTGTCGGCCTGAACGGTGCCGAATACGTGGGGGTGGCGATGCACAAGCTTTTGGCAAACGCCGTCAGCCACGGTATCGAGATCGAAATGGCCTTCTTCTTGTGCCATGCGTGCGTGAAAAACAACCTGCATTAAAAGGTCGCCCAACTCTTCACACAAGGCAGCTTTGTCGTTGGTATCGATAGCATCGGCAACCTCGTACGCCTCTTCTATAACGTTGTTGCGTATAGATTGGTGGGTTTGCTGCATATCCCAAGGGCAGCCCCCTTCGCCGCGAAGCAAACGGATAATCTGAACCAGGTCATCAATGCCATATTTTTCTTTAAACTCAAATTCGACCATTTTCGAAAGTCTCCCAACAATGTCTATTTTAACCTATCCATCTCATTTTTTCAAGTAATTTTACTAATTTTTCCCCTTTTGGAAGCATTTTTATATCATTTTCTGTAAAACCGCGAGTAAATCCTAGGCAAAGTGCATAAACAACAGCGGCAATTATTATTGATATTGCTGTGTCAACTTTGGCGTTATCTATAACCATACCCAACAGTTTGTACGCTCCAAGGGCCGCGCCACCACACATTATAGCGGCAAAAGCCGGCTTGAAAAGGGTTGAAACAAGTCTGATTTTCACCTTTGAAAAATAGAGATAGCAAACCAAATTGGCTATTAAAATATAGCCGTAGCAAACGGCAGTACCTACCGCGGCACCCTTAATATTGATGCTGTCAACACCAACAAGGATATAGTTTATAACTATCTTTAGCACAACGCCAACGGCCATATTTATAACCGGCACGTTTTGCTTGCCGATGGCCTGCAGCATATTGGTAAGTGGCACCGCCATGCCTGCAAAAACAGCCGAAATGCCAAGCACCGCAAGAATGGGGGTTGCGATTGTAACGGCATTGGGACGGGATGAATAAAGCAGCTGCAAAATAGGACCCGAAAGGCAGGTTATGCCTATGCCTGCAGGCAGGGCTATCATTGCGGTAAGGCGAATAATAGACTCGCTGCTTTGACGGGTAGACTCGCTATCCTTTTGTGCCCAAGCCGTGCTTAAGGCAGGTATTGCGCTGACACCTATAACCGAGGTTATAGTGGGCACAAGGTTATAAATCGAAAAGGCAAAGCCCTTGTAAATTCCGTAAAGATAGGTGGGTAAATCGCTGATTTCTTCAGCATTAAGATTGGTTATGCCGTAATATTCGCTTACCAAATCGGGATTGGCCTTAACCAAGGTTTCAAGACGGGCCTTAACGGTTGTAAGGTCAACAAGACCTGCAACGTCTCGCACCATTGAGCCGATAACGATAGGTAATGCAATTATCATCAAGGAGCGCAAAAGCTTGCTTGAGGGTTGGGGCTGAGGAGAATTTGCCAGTTCCTCTTGGGTGATGCCGTCCCCTACTTTGCCGTGGTGAACACGCAGATAAACGGCACCTGCCGCCGCGCCTAAGGTAACGCCCAGCACGGCTGCGCCCGCAGCATAGGGCAAGCTTTGGGTTTCGCTCATTTTGTAAACGGTTGTGCACACGTATTTTGTGCCCCACACGAGCACAAGACCCAAAACCAATTTGCCCAGCGCCTCGATAACCTGAGATACGGCTGTGGGTATCATATTTCTTAAGCCCTCGTAATATCCGCGGTAGGTGGACATTATGCAGCAAAAGAGTATTGAAAAGGCAATAAGCACAATGGCGTAAACACAGTTTTTATCGGCAGTTATATTAAAGGTGGTGCGGAACCAGTTGTTATAAAGATAAAAATAGGTTACAAGCACCATAAGCACGGTACCCGTTACGCCCGTTATAAGAAAGGCCCGCTGTGCCAGCTTTAAAAGTCGCCTTGTGTCGGAATATCGCTTGGTTGCCATACTTTCGGCAACCATTCGGGATATGGCAACGGGCAAGCCTGCCATAGCAAGAGAATATATGGGTAAATAAAGGTCGTAGGCGGTTGAGTAATAACCTGCCCCCAATTCGCCCAGCATATTGTTAAGAGGTATGCGGTATATGGCGCCCAAAATCTTAACCAAGGCGGTTGCAACGGCCAATATCATAGAGCCCTGCAACAAATTTTGGTAGGTGCGTTTTTTTGCCGTCATCAGCCGACCTCCTTGATTTTGCTCAAAACGGTTAATAGCATTTCGGTCATTGAGGTTTCGTAAACGGCGGCGTCAAGATAAAGGCCCGACGCATCGTTGCCTGCATCGTCGGATATTCTGCGCAAAGCAACCGTGCCCACGCCCAGCTTGTAGCCAACAGAGGCAACAGCCGCCGACTCCATATCGCAGGCGACGGCACCGTAGCGGTCGCGCAAGGTATCTCTAAGCTTATCGTCGCAAACAAAGCAATCGCCGCTGACCATAACCCCCTGTGCAAGACCGGGATATATGGCCGTAATAAGCTTGTTAACGCCTGAATGAGCGTCGTAAATATACTCTTGACCGGGTTTGACCGCCGGCTCGTAGCCCAAAGGAGTAAGGTCAAAATCGTGCTCTAAAAAGCGGGTTGCAAGGGCAGTGCTGCCACGGGGTGCGCCTGCAATGCCACCCGAATAGCCCGTGCTGACAAGCAGCTGTGCGCCCTCTGCCAGCAAAAAGGCAGCGGCGGAGGCGGCATTTACCTTGCCTATGCCGCACAAAACGGCAGTAACCTTTAAATCAGATATATTAAAACGAACGCACTCCATACCGCCAAGGGTATCCTGCTTACCGCCCATATCAAGTGCGCGGTCGCGCATGGGCTCATACTCACAGCCGTCGGCTATTACTATACCGATATATTCTATCATTTTAACCCTCCACTGATAAACGGGATGACAAAAAATCATCCCGCTTTAACGCAATTAATCAATAGCTTTTCCGCATTTGCAACAAAACTCCGACTCACCGGGATTAACGGCGCCACAAGAATCGCACACCGTATCACCCTTGGCAAAAGCCAACTCAACACGAAGCTCGCGCAGCTTTTCATTTTCAAGATCAATTTCATCAACTATGGCTTGAATTGCAGTTTCGTCAATGTTTTCGCGCTTAACGCCCGAATAGTAAAGCTTGCCCAACAGCTTGTAATCGCTTTCAATTTGGGCTCTTACTTTAATTATTTTTAATCTGATTTTTTGCACGTTTACGATTTCGGAAACCTTTTGACCCGTAATATCCATAACCTCTTTGGCCTTTACTACGGTATCTTCAATGTTAATACTTTTGTTCATTGGTTTGCCCTCCACCTTATATCAGTTGATTTTTTCACGCTTTATAACGTAGGTTTTGCCTGCCGTAATTTCTATTTTGTCAATGCCTACCGGAGCTTGCTTGCCGTCGATATATATTGCCCAGAAATAGGTTTTGTTATCAACGGTAATGCCCATAACGGTATCTACGTAAAGGCCGTATTGGGTTTGCTCGCCCTTGATGAACTGCAGTTCAAGCAGAGATTCACCAAGGTATTTTTTATCGGTTTTTACCCTATATACCTCTTTAGATTCAAACTCAAAGGCATTTTCTACTATAAGAGTATATTTTGTTTTGCCCTCGCCCATTTCAGCATATGCCAAGCTTGAAGTGTCGGGCATTTGGGGAGTAGACACCTTGCTTGAGGTTGGGAAGGGATATTCATCGCCTGAACAAGAGGCGAAGCAAAAGCCCACCGCAGCCGTAAGAGCAAGAGCCAACAAAAGAGATAAAATCCTTTTCACCAACAACACACCCTTCAGTGTAGATACTGTATTTTACCACAAAAGCCCTTTAAAGTCAACCGCGTCTGCCTTTTTGGCGGGGCGGCTTTTTACCCTTTTGCGGGGTTCGGCGGTTTTGAGCTCTGTCGGCGCTTGGTTGAGGCCCGTTTATGAGGCAGTTGGGTCCTGTGCCAATTAAATCGGTTCGACCGATTTTTCGCAGCACCGTAAGCACGGTTTGTCGGTTTTCGGGCTTAAAATATTGAAGCATTGCCCTTTGCTGTGCCTTTTCCTCATAGCTTTTGGGCACGTAAATGGGCTTTAACGTAATGGGGTCAAGCCCCGTGTAAAACATACAGGTTGATATTGTGCCCGGTGTGGGGTAAAAATCTTGTACCTGCTCGGGGTGTAGCCCTTCTTTTTTAAGGAACAACGATAGTTCTATAGCATCGTTTATGGTGC
>JAZQSG010000231.1:0-1879 GCA_045630025.1 Acutalibacteraceae bacterium | reverse complement strand
TGAAAAAAATGAAGCTGAAAAACTACCCCTTATTATAATAGATCCCGGTCATGGCGGCTTTGACGGTGGCTGTGTTGCAGCTGACGGAACTTGTGAAAAAGATGTAAATCTTTTTGTTTCTTTGGTGTTGGCAGAGTTGTTTGATAATTTTGGATGTAAAACCCTGCTTGTAAGGTCAACCGATACATCGGTTGAAACTGAGGGAAGCTCTGTTCGCGAGCGCAAGAAAAGTGACATCAAATATAGATTTTCTTTAATGAAGAAGCATAAGGGCTGCATTTATTTATCTATTCATCAAAATAATTATTCGTCACCCAACGTCAAGGGTGCTCAAATGTTTTATACGCCCAACAACCCGAATTCGGAATCGTTGGCAGAGTGTATACAAAATAATATTGCTAATAAAGTACAATTGTATAATAAAAGAAAAATCAAAAGCTGCACTAAAGACGTTTATATTATCCATTACGCTCCGATTGATTCTGTTGCGGTGCTTGTAGAATGCGGCTTTTTGTCTAATAAAAGCGAACTGTCAAATTTAAAAAACAGCGATTACGTTAACCGTTTGTGCTTTTCTATAGCATGCGGAGTTTTTGAATGGGCAGTTTTAAAGGAGGATTACAATGGCTAAAACAAAGAACGTATACATATGCACTGAGTGTGGTTACGAAAGTGCAAAATGGTATGGTAAATGCCCCTCTTGCGGTCAATGGAATACCCTTGTTGAAGAAGTGGTTACCGAATCGGCTGCTGTAATTAAGCAGTCGGTTGATTTAGGCATAAACGCTGTGTCTCTTGATCAAATAAGTGCGACCAACGAAACACGAATTATTACGGGTATAAACGAGCTTGACAGAGTTCTTGGCGGAGGAATTGTTAAGGGCAGTCTTGTTTTGCTTGGCGGCGACCCCGGTATAGGAAAATCGACAATGATGCTGCAAATTTGTCAGTATCTTGGTCAAGAGTTGACCGTTCTTTACGTTTCCGGTGAGGAATCAAATAGGCAGATTAAGCTTAGAGCAGACAGGTTGCACGTTGATACACAAAATTTGCGCATACTTGCAGCAACAGATGCTCAAGCAGTGTGTGAATATATTAAGTCGTCAAAACCCGACGTGGTTATTATCGATTCAATTCAAACAATGTCAATAACCGATATGAGTTCTTCACCGGGAAGTGTTGCTCAGGTTAGAGAAACAACCAATTTGTTTTTAAGAACCGCTAAAAGCTGTGATATTCCTATTTTTATTATCGGCCACGTTAATAAAGATGGTGCTATTGCAGGTCCCAAGGTTATGGAGCATATTGTTGATGCCGTTTTGTATTTTGAGGGTGACCGAAATCTTTCATATCGTATTTTACGCGCTGTTAAAAACAGATTTGGATCTACCAACGAAATAGGCGTGTTTGAAATGCGAGATGTGGGCCTTGTAGAGGTTGATAATCCATCTCAAATGCTTTTGTCCGGAAAGCCAAAGAACGTTCCCGGAACCTGCGTTGTGGCAACTATCGAGGGCTCACGTCCTATTTTGGCCGAGGTTCAGGGTTTAACTGCTGAAAGCGGGTTTGGAAATCCGAGGCGTATGGCTACGGGTTATGATTATAACAGATTTAGTCTTATCCTTGCGGTGCTCGAAAAACGTGCGGGTTATTTCTTTGCCAATCTTGATGCTTACGTTAATATTGTAGGCGGATTCAGGTTAGACGAGCCCGCAGTTGACCTTGCAGTTGCAATGAGCTTAATTTCTTGCCTTAAAAACGTCTCTATTCCCGATGATATTGTGGTTTTCGGTGAGATAGGTTTGGCAGGCGAAATTCGTGCCGTATCTCAAGTTCAGCAACGCATTGACGAGGCGGCAAGACTTGGATATAAGCGATG
>JAZQSG010000230.1:0-4106 GCA_045630025.1 Acutalibacteraceae bacterium | reverse complement strand
ATGCTTATGTTTTTGCTGTTGAATTTTTGCCCGGTCAGTTCGATCAAAGAGCTGATTCTGCAGCACAGTGTATTCAAATTATATCTCAGGGCGATCGTCCTACCGTTCGCTCTGCAAAGGTATATGCACTTTACGGCAAATTGTCAGATGATGAGATTGCTGAAATTAAAAAGTATGTTATTAACCCCGTTGAGGCAAGAGAGGCAACGCTTGAATTGCCCGAAACTTTGCTTGTAAATTATGAAATTCCCACAACCGTAAGAACTCTTGACGGCTTTATTGACCTTGATCGTAATGGTTTAGAGCAGTTTGTAGCAGAATACGGTCTTGCAATGGATACTGATGATATTGCTTTTTGTCAAGATTATTTTAAATCTGAAAATCGCAACCCTACCATTACAGAAATAAGAATGATTGACACCTATTGGTCAGACCATTGCCGTCACACTACCTTCCTTACTGTTATAGACAGCGTAAAATTTGAAGACGAGCTTCTTCAAAGCGCATATGACAGATATATTTCAATTAGAAAAGAATTAGGCAGAACCAAGCCCATTTGCCTTATGGATTTGGCAACTGTTGCCGTTAAATATCTTAAAACTCAAGGCAAGCTTGATAAGCTTGATGAGTCTGAAGAAATCAACGCATGCACTGTGAAAATTGACGTTGAGGTTGACGGTGTTGTAGAGCCCTGGCTGTTGCTTTTCAAGAATGAAACCCACAACCATCCTACTGAGATTGAGCCCTTCGGCGGTGCTGCTACCTGTATTGGCGGTGCAATTCGTGACCCGCTTTCAGGTCGCTCTTACGTTTATGGTGCAATGCGCGTGACCGGTGCTGCTGATCCTCTTAAACCCGTAAGCGAGACTATTAAGGGCAAACTTCCCCAAAGAAAGATTGTTACTACCGCAGCTGCAGGATATTCTTCATACGGTAATCAAATTGGTCTTGCAACTGGTATTGTAGATGAACTTTATCACGATGGTTATGCAGCAAAACGAATGGAGATTGGCGCAGTTATTGCCGCAGCTCCTGCTGAAAACGTTCGCAGAGAGGTTCCTTCACCCAACGACGTTGTTGTTTTGCTTGGCGGTAGCACAGGCCGTGACGGTATTGGCGGTGCAACCGGCTCTTCAAAGGCCCACACTGCACAGTCGGTTGAAACCTGCGGTGCCGAGGTTCAAAAGGGTAATGCTCCTGAAGAACGTAAACTTCAAAGATTGTTCCGCAACCCCGAAGCAACAAGAATGATTAAACGCTGCAATGATTTTGGTGCAGGCGGTGTTTCAGTTGCTATTGGTGAGCTTGCAGACGGCCTTGAAATTGATCTTAATGCCGTTCCCAAGAAATACGAAGGTCTTGACGGTACTGAACTTGCAATCAGCGAATCACAAGAGCGTATGGCTGTTGTCGTTGAACCCGAAAACGTTGAAAGATTCCTTGAACTCGCTCATACCGAAAACTTGCAGGCGTTCCCCGTTGCAGTTGTTAAGGCAGAGCCCAGACTTGTAATGAATTGGAATGGCAGCAAGATTGTTGATATTAGCAGAGAGTTCCTTAACTCTAACGGTGCTGATAAGCACATTGATATTTCACCTGCTAAATCTGTTAAGGTTTCTAAAAAGGTAGAAGGAAGCTTTGCTGATAATTATAAAGCTCTTGCTGATGATCTTAACGTTTGCTCTAAACGCGGCCTTTCTGAGCGCTTTGACTCTACAATCGGTGCCGGCACCGTTCTTATGCCTTTTGGCGGTAAGAATCAGTTGACTCCTATTCAGGCAATGGTTCAAAAGGTTTCTGTTGAGAAGAAACATACCGACACTTGCTCTTATATGTCTTGGGGTTATAATCCCTTCATCACCGAGCAAAGCCCTTATCACGGTGCTTATCTTGCTGTTGTTGAATCAGTTGCAAAACTTATTGCAACCGGTGCTTCTTTTGAAGATGTATACCTTACCTTCCAGGAATACTTTGAGCATCCCGGTAAGGATGGCAAGCGTTGGGGCAAACCTCTTGCTGCATTGCTTGGCGCTTTTAATGCTCAGCTTAATCTTGGAATTGGATCTATTGGCGGTAAGGACTCTATGAGTGGTAGCTTTGAGGATTTAGACGTACCTCCCACACTTGTTTCTTTTGCTGTTACTACCGGTAACACTAAAGAGGTTGTATCACCTGAGTTCAAAAAATCCGGCAACAAGGTTGTTCTTATTAAGCCCGATTACGACGAAAATGGTTTGCCTGTAACCGAATCACTTGTTTCTGTATTCAATAAAGTTACAGAGCTTATGAGAAGCGGCAAGGCAGTTGCTTGTTATACTCCCACTATCGGTGGTGTTGCTGAAGCTGTTATGAAAATGTGCTTTGGTAACGGATTCGGCTTTAAATATAATGATGAGCTTACTGTTGACGATATCTTTGGCTACAATTACGGCTCATTCGTTGTTGAGGTTACTGCTGACGTTGACGGCGCAACCCTTATTGGTTGCGTAACCGATGAAGCTGCAATTTCTTACAAAGATGAACTGCTTGATTTAAGCCAGGTTCTTGATATTTACGAGAGCAAGCTTGAAAGTGTATATAGCTGCAACATTCCTGATTCTAAAGCTCCTGTATGCAACTTTAACTACACCGCGCAGGGTCGAGTAGCACCTGCTATAAAGGTTGCTAAACCCAAGGTTCTTATTCCTGCTTTCCCCGGCACTAACTGCGAATATGACTCTGCAAAAGCCGTTCGCGATGCAGGTGCCGAACCTGAAATTATTGTAATTAAAAACCTTTCCGCATCTGACATTCAAGAAAGTGTTGAAACCTTTGCTACTAAGCTTAAGGATGCACAGATGATATTTATTCCCGGCGGTTTCTCCGGCGGTGACGAACCCGACGGTAGCGGTAAGTTTATTACTGCATTTTTCCGCAACGCTGCTATTAAGGATGGCGTAACCGATTTGCTCGAAAATCGTGACGGACTTATGTGCGGTATTTGTAATGGCTTCCAAGCACTTATTAAGCTTGGCCTTGTACCTTACGGAAAGATTATCGATACTGATGAAAATTGCCCCACTTTGACCTTTAACACAATTGCTCGTCACCAGTCTCGCATTGTTCGCACAAGAGTTGCATCAAACAAGTCTCCTTGGCTTGCTCTTACAAACGTTGGTGATATTTATAACGTTCCGATTTCTCACGGTGAAGGTCGATTCATTGCTGACGAGGCATTGATTCGCAAACTTGCTGAAAACGGACAGATTGCAACTCAGTACGTTGATTTGGATGGCAATGCTACAACCGACGTTCACTTTAATCCCAACGATTCTATGTATGCTATCCAGGGTATTACTTCACCCGACGGTCGTGTATTTGGTAAAATGGGCCACAGCGAGCGTATCGGCAGCGGACTTTACAGCAACGTTCCCGGCAATTATGACATTCGTATGTTTGAAGCTGCCGTTAAGTACTTTAAAAAGTAATTTGGGGGTAAATTATGGCATATTTATCTGATATTGAGATTGCTCAGTCTTGTAAAATGAAGCACATCAAAGAGATTGCAGCAGCAGCTCACGTAGATGAAAAATATATTGAGCAGTATGGCAACTATAAGGCAAAAATCGACCTTTCTTTGCTTAGCGAAACCGATCGTAAAGACGGCAAATTAATTCTTGTTACTGCAATTACTCCTACCCCTGCGGGTGAAGGAAAGACTACTACTACAATTGGCCTTGCCGATGGCTTGAAGCTTATCGGCAAGGATGTTACCGTTGCTCTTCGCGAGCCCTCACTTGGCCCCGTTTTCGGTGTTAAGGGTGGTGCAGCAGGCGGCGGATATGCCCAGGTAGTGCCTATGGAGGATATTAACCTACATTTTACAGGCGATTTTCACGCCATCGGTGCTGCAAACAACTTGCTCGCTGCTATGCTTGATAATCACATTCAGCAGGGTAATGCGCTCGGTATCGACGTTCGCAAGATTACGTGGAAGCGCTGCGTTGATATGAATGACCGTCAACTTCGTTTTGTTATTGACGGAATGGGCGGCAAAGCAAATGGTGTGCCTCGTGAAGATGGTTTTGACATTACTGTTGCTAGTGAAATTATGGCAATTTTGTGCC
>JAZQSG010000229.1:0-5669 GCA_045630025.1 Acutalibacteraceae bacterium | reverse complement strand
TTGGCCTCCGACTTCGTTGACGGATGCTACGTTCCTTCAAAGCGCTTTAAAACCGCCCGCATATCAATAACCGCTTATATGCCCCTGTCGGCAGAGACGGCCTGCCCTCTTTCTTTGGGCTGTCTGCTTGTATCCAACGGCTGCAAAAGCTACCCCACCCCTATGGCGCTCAGCCGCCGTCTTGACACCCTTTACGGTGCCTCTTTAAGCAGCGATACCTACAAGGTGGGCGATATGCTTGCCATTCGCGTGGGTATGGTTTTTGCCGACGACCGTTATCTTCCCACCCCCATATTTGAAGATTGCACCACCCTGCTGCTGGATACCTTGTTTGAGCCGGCAGTGGATGAGGGCGGCTTTTTAGAGGGCAATTTCCTGCGTGAGCAGCGCATACAGGTGGAAGAAATCGAGGGCGAAATTAACGATAAACGCGCCTATGCCCGCCAGCGCCTTATAGAAACCATGTTTAAGGGCGAGGCCTTTGGCATAGCCGTTACCGGCACAAAAGAGCAAACCTTGGCTCTTACAAGGTCGCAGGTTTACGCCGCGTGGCAAAATATGCTTAAAACCGCCTATTTCAGAGTCAGCGTAACTGCCTGCGAGCCCCACGGCGAGGTTTTTGAGGCCTTTTCTGCCCGCATTGCCAAGGTGGGTCGCGAAAAGGTTTATTCACCTTGCGCCGCCAAGCTCCACACCCCGTCAAAAGAGGTAAAGCAGGTCAGCGATTCAATGGCCGTAGCCCAGGGCAAGCTGGCTATGGGCTTTGCCTGCAACGGCGGTGAGGATGCCGAAAGCTACAAAACTATGGTTATGATTGACCTTTTGGGCGGCGGCCCCTACTCTTTGCTTTTTACCAACGTGCGTGAAAAGCTCAGCTTGTGCTATTACTGTGCCGCAAGGGGAGTTCGTAAAAAGGGTCTGCTTATTATCGACAGCGGCGTTGAGTTTGATAATATGGATAAAACTCTGGATGCCGTTAATCAACAGATAGAAGCCCTTAAATCGGGTGATTTTGACGACGAAATAGTTGAGGCCTCAAAGCGTGCGCTTATAGGCAACCTTATGGGCGTTTACGATTCGCAAACCGTCACCGACCATTGGTATGCCGACCGCTGGTTTGACCAAAAGGTGCTGTCACCCGAGCAGCTGGCAGAGCTTGTGGGCAGCGTAACCAAGCAAGACGTTGTAGCTGCCGCCAACAGCTTGCAGTTAGATACCGTTTACCGCTTGCTTGGCAAATAAAGAGGGAGGAGCTTACCTATGATTAAAAAAATTATAACCGACGAAGTTCTGGGCGAAAGCTGTATAAGCGCCCTTCATCCCTCTGGCTTGCAGATTCTTATCTGCCCCAAAACCGAGTTTGCTACCGCTTATGCGGTTTTCGGCACTCGCTACGGCTCTATCGACACCCGCTTTCGCATTAAGGGGCAAGAGGAGTTTACCGACGTGCCCGAGGGCATAGCTCACTTTTTGGAGCATAAGCTTTTTGAAAGCGAAGAGGGGGATGCCTTTACCCGTTTTTCGGCAACGGGCGGCTATGCAAACGCCTACACCTCCTTTGATCGCACCTGCTACCTTTTTTATTGCACCCGCAGGTTTGAGGAAAATCTTGATATATTGCTTGATTTTGTGCGCCACCCCTATTTTACCCAGGCAACCGTACAAAAAGAGCAGGGCATCATCGGTCAAGAAATCAGAATGTATGACGACGATCCTGCCTGGTGCTGCTTTTTCAACCTGCTTTGCTCAATGTACAGTCAGCACCCCGTTCGTATTGATATAGCCGGCACGGTAGAATCTATTGCCGAAATAAACGCAGATCTGCTTTATAAATGCTACAACACCTTTTACAACCCCTCAAATATGTTTTTGTGCATTGCAGGCAACGTTGACCCCGATTTTATTCTTAATAAGGTAGATCGGGTGTTTGCCGATGCCGAGGGTGTTGAGATAGAGCGGGGCACCTTTACCGAACAGTCGGGCGTGCTTAGGGTTGAGGTTGAAAAGGCCATGCCCGTTTCGTTGCCCTTGTTTAACGTTGGCTTTAAAGAGGATTGCCCCACCCCCCAAAAGACCCTTAAAGAAAAGATTGAAACCGATATTTTGCTTGAAATAATTGCAGGCAAATCGGGCCGCCTTTATAATACCTTGTTAGAGCAAGGGCTGGTTAACGACCGCTTTGACGCTTCTTATTTTACCGGCCACGGCTATGCGGTAGAAATTTTTGAGGGCGAAAGCGTAGACCCCAAGCGGGTTGCAGCCGCCATTAACGACGAAATTGAGCGCTTGCGCACCCAGGGCATCGACCCCGAAGATTTTGCCCGTGCAAAAAACGCTCTTTACGGACGCAACATTATGTTGTATAATAGCGTAGAACGGGTGGCATCGGCACTTGTGTCGGCCGCAATGGAGGGCTACGCCCCCTTTGACGTGCAGCAGGTGTTTGGTCAAATCACCGCCGATGACGTAACCCGCCGTCTGGAGCTTCAGTTAAGCCCCGAGCGTATGTCGTTGTCGGTTATCACCCCGGCACAATCCTGATTTTAGGAGGATAAAACAAAATGCCCGCATTACAATCTGCTATGGATTACAACCTTTTCGGTTGGAAGTTCGAGTTTGACAAAATTGCCTTTACAATAGGTGGCTTTTCGGTTTACTGGTATGGCATTATTATTGCCGTCGGTTTTTCCTTGGCCCTTATTTACGGCTTTAAAAACGCCAAGCGTTTCGGTATAAACGTTGACAAAATGATTGACGTTATTATAGTTGGCTTGGTTGCCGCAGTTATTTTTGCCCGCGGCTACTATATTATATTTGACAAGGTGCCTCTTTCAAATTTCCCCACCTTTGGTGAAAAGCTAAAGTATATCTGCGGCATTCACAGCGGTGGTCTTGCCATTTACGGCGGCGTAATCGGTGCCTTCCTTTTCGGCGGCTTAACCGCCCACGTTCGCAAGGTTAAGGTGCTTGATATGTTTGACCTGGCCGCTTTGGGCTTCCTTATCGGCCAAAGCGTAGGCCGCTGGGGCAACTTTATCAATCAAGAGGTTTACGGTATGCCCACGGGCAGCGAGTGGTTTGGCATCAGCGGCAGTCAAATCGGCTACGAGCAGGTGCACCCCTTGTTCTTGTACGAATCGCTGATGTGCCTTTTCATTTTCCTTGTGCTTAACGCTATCAGCAAAAAGCGCGCCTTTTCGGGCCAGATATTCTCTTTATACATTATACTCTACTCCTTCGGTCGTTTCTGGCTTGAGCGTATGCGTACCCCGGAGTTTATACTTAAATTCGGCAACCTTTACGCCTCTCAGGTTGTGGCCTTCGCCCTTGTGGTAGTAGGCATTGCCTGCTATTTGGGGCTTCGCTCACGCTCAAAGGAAAAGAACGAGCAATATCAAAGTCAGTTCGGCAACACCTTTGACGATGAAAGCGTGCTTGACGCCGCCTATGAGCTGTTGGGCTGCGAGTGGGAGGATGAGGATGAAAAGGTAACTGCTGCTTACGAGGCAATCAAGGCCGAGTGTGAAGAGCTTATTGCTCAGGGTCAAGCCCAAGAGGATGAGGCCCAAGAGGAAGAGCTTACTGCAAAACAGCTTAAAAAGCGCCGCCGCAAAGAAGATAAAAAGACCGAAAAGGTGCTTTCTGCCGAGCCCCGAGAAGAGGACGAGCAGGACGAAGAAAACGCTGCCATTCGCGCCAAGCTTAAGCTGGCCGAGGCAAGCTATGCCTACGATTATGTAATGGGCAATCGCCGTTTGCGCGCACAAGAGGCGGCAAAATACACCTTTAATTACGACAGTGAGGAGCCCCGGGATGATAATTGACGGAAAAGCAATAAGCGCCGCAACACGCGCTGATATAAAAGAGCAGGTTGAGCTGCTTAAAAGCAAGGGAGTTACTCCCGGTCTGGCAGTAATAATAGTAGGCGACGACCCCGCATCAAGGGTATACGTCAACAACAAGAAAAAGGCCTGCACAGAGCTTGGTATGCTTTCTGAAGAGTATGCGCTTCCTGCCGACACAACCGAAGAGCAGCTGCTGCAGCTTATCGATACCTTAAATAAAAGAGAAGATATTGACGGCATTCTTTGTCAGCTTCCCTTGCCCCGTCATCTTGATGAAAAGCGGGTAATTAACGCCATTTCTGCCGAAAAAGACGTAGATGCCTTTCATCCCGTCAACGTGGGCAAAATTATGATAGGCGATTACAGCTTTTTGCCCTGCACCCCCGCAGGTGTAATGGAGCTTATCAAGCGCAGCAATATTGATGTTGCCGGCAAGCACTGTGTGGTAATAGGCCGCAGCAACATCGTGGGCAAGCCCATGGCAATGCTTATGCTTCACGCCAACGCCACCGTAACCGTCTGCCATTCGCGCACACAAAATCTTGCCGAGATTTGTCGCACCGCCGACATTCTTGTTGCCGCTGTGGGCAAGGCCTATTTTGTTACCCCCGATATGGTTAAGCCGGGTGCCGTGGTTATTGACGTGGGTATGAACCGCAATAACGAGGGCAAGCTGTGCGGCGACGTAGATTACGATGCCGTAAGCGCCGTGGCATCGGCCATTACTCCCGTTCCGGGCGGTGTTGGCCACATGACCATTACCATGCTTATGCAAAACACCGTAACCGCCGCAAAACAGCGCAGAGGTTAAGCCAATTACAAATTGATTAAGGGAGGTGCAGTATATGAAGCGTATTTTATCTTTTATTGCGGCTGTTATAACGGCTGTGGTCTTTTCGCTTATGCCCGTAAGCGCAAAGGGCAATCAATATAAAGACGAAGAATATGGCTTCAGCATCACCCTTTCGGATGATTATACACTTATAAACCGCACCAACCTTTCTAAAAATGAAGAGTTTATAAAGCGCCTGGGCTATTCAGTAAAAACCTTCCGTATGCGAATGGAAGAATCGGGCATAGTTCTTTATGCCGCTGATAAGGATAATCAGCATCAGGTGCAGGTAAAAATGTGGCAAAGCGACCTGTCTCAAGAGGTTAAAAACCTTACGGGCGCCACTGACGAACAGCTTAGCGAGCTGCTTTACCTTATGTCCGAGCAACTTTCTCTTGATGACGGACGATTGGTAGATAGCCGCATAACCACCAAAAACAACCAAAAGTTTTTAACCTATACCGTAGAGGTAACCGACGCCTTTTGCTACGTGCAAAACATAACGGTGGTAGGGGGCAAGTGCTATTCCCTTGTTTATTACAACTCATCCCCCTCTTTCACCCAAGCAGAAAAGGACGAGCAGCTTAAATTGCTTGATTCCTTCACTGTAAAGCGTGTGACCGAAAAGGGTAACGAGGGTGGCTATTATCTGATTATACGTATAATTTGTGCAATCGTTGCCATTGCCGCTATTGTTGTGGCGGTTTGCCTGCTAAGCAGCTTTATAAGGGATATCCGCCGCCGTAAAGAGCAGCCCGAGGTTATTCCCGATAAAATAAAAATGCGTCGAAAATAACCGGGTAGCACCCGGTGGGCGGACAACGTCCGCAGGTAATACGTACTTACTGCAATTATAATGATTGTTGTTTGTCGAAACGCTTGAAAGCGCTTCGACAAGCCACTTTTTAAGCGGATATAGCAAAATTAAATTCTATGATTTAATTTTGCACAACATTCATTGCAATGGATATGGACAAATTTTCAAAGAAAAT
>JAZQSG010000228.1:0-5450 GCA_045630025.1 Acutalibacteraceae bacterium | reverse complement strand
CGTCACCCTGCGGGAAACCACGCGAGTGACGAGGATTGTTTAATACGTGCAGTCAGTACGTATTGGCGGCGGTGCCTCACCGCAAAGGAGTGCTATCCGTCGATGATTTTTTTTGAATAACTAAAGGCCTTTATAAGGGGCACAATCAAAACGCCGCTTACAACGTTGCCTATGCAATGGGTAACGTCAAAGGGCAAGCCAACCGCTATCCAAGCCAGGGTTGCCTCAAAATTAAGGCCATACACCAACGCCTGGAAGGGAGCGTACAACACGCCGTACATCAGCCCGTGCAGGCCGCTTATCACCATATAAACAACGGGCGCTAACCACTTGGGCATATTTCGGGGCAGGGGCATGGTCATCAGCCACAGCACCGCCCATATATACAGATAGGGCACCCACCAGGTAGCAAAACCGTAAAAAAGCCCTTGCAACAACACAAACACGTATATGGGAAAAAGGGCTTTGGCTCTGAAAACCACCGTAAGCGACACTATAAAGGCACCCAACAGATGTACGTTTGGCAGGGCTGCCATAAGCAAGGTCAGCACGTACATAAGCGCGCCTATTATGCCAAAAAACACCAAATACTTTAAAAAGCTTTTCATTTAAAATCCTTACAAAAATTATTAAACCTGCAGGTTGCGGAAATTGTAAAACTCGCCCTTTAAAGCCATCAGCTCGTCATAGGTGCCGTATTCAACACACTTGCCCTGCTTAAGCACGGCAATTTTGTCGGCATCTTTAACGGTTGAAAGGCGGTGGGCAACTATAAAGGTGGTGCGGCCCTTTGCCAGGTTGTTGATTGCCGCCTGAATATGCTTTTCAGACACGGTATCAAGGGCGCTGGTGGCCTCGTCTAAAATAATAATTTTGGGGTCGCGTATAAGGGCGCGGGCGATGGATATGCGCTGACGCTGACCGCCCGACAGCTTGCCGCCGTGCTCACCCACGGGGGTATCAAGCCCCAAGGGTAACGATTCAATAACGTCTTTCAGGCAAGCCGCCTCAACAACCTTATCAAGCTGTGCCTTGGTGATGCGGGGTGCGCCGTAGGTGATGTTATCCCTTATGGTGCCGGTAAACAGCGAGCTAACCTGAGGCACAACGGCCAAATGCTTGCGATAGCTGGTTAAATCTATCTTGCACAAATCCTTGCCGTCTATCAAAACCTTGCCGCCCGTGGCGCTGTAAAAGCCGGTAACAAGATTCAAAATGGTTGATTTGCCTGCACCCGATTCGCCAACTATGGCAATGGTTTCGCCCGCCTTAACGGTTAGGTCAAGACCGCGCAAAACGGGGTGGTCGGCATCATATTCAAAACGAACGTTTTTAAAGCAAAACTCGCCTTTAACGCTGTCAATCTTTTGCTTGCCGCGGTTATCTTCAATATCGTGGGCGCCCAAAATCTCGCCCACCGAGTTAATAGATTCGCTGCCCTTGGTGATAAGGGGCAGCATATTGGTAAGCACACCGATGTAGTTGACAAGCAGGGTAAAATAGCTTTGATAGAGGGCTACGTCACCTGCCGATAAAAGCCCGTTTAATGCCAAAATGACGGTATAAATAAGGCAAAGCAATCTAAAAGTGTTTGAAACCGCCCAGCTTGACGAGCCAAACAAGGCGTTGGTGCGGTCAAGGCGCATACCCTTGGCGGCCAGACGGCTTACCTGGTCGGTCATTCGGCTTGATTCGGTATCACCCAGGCCGTGAGCGCGGGTAACGGGTATCATTTCAACCATATCGGCCACGCGGGACGAGGTTACCTCCATCTCGATGCGGAACTCACGGTTGTTTTTGCCGATTTGTTTGCGGAACAGGCGCACCAAAAGGGTAGAGGCAGGGCCGCCCAGCACGAAAAAGAGCAGTACAAACCAGTCGGCCTTGGCAAGAATAACAACAAAAACGGTAATAAGGTTAATGGCGGCATCCATTCCGCTGTCAAAAATTTGAGATGAAAAGTCAAAAATTGCTTCAACGTCGCGTATGATTTTTGACTGAATGCGACCTGACTGCATCTCTTTGTTAAAGCGGATAGAAAGCTGCTGCAGCTTGCGCACGATGGCGCCCCGCAAGCCCGCCTCAACGCTGCGGGTAGAAAACGAGCGGAATTTGACGTACATCATATGGCAGGGGATGTTGATGGCTATCAAAAAAATGGCAATGGCGGCGTTAAGAATGATTATTTGACCCGCGTTGTCAGGGCGCGAGGTTATAACGTCAATTATGTTGGCCATTGCTATGGGCAGATAAAGCTGGGGGCTTACCTTTATAATAAAAAACAGAGCAGATAAAAGAAGCTTGCCGTAATACCTTTTGTAAAGTCGCATCAGGGTTGACAGGGGATTACGGTTATTACGGACGTAGTACCGCTCGATAAAATCTTTTTCAAGCTGTTCTACATCCTGCTCTTGAATCGGCTCTTCAACAGTAGTTTTTACTTCGGTGTTAACGCTATCTGGCTTAAGTAATGCCATAATTACGCACCTCTGCTTTATATTAATACTTTTGCTCTATAATACTACCCAAAAAATAAAAGTCAACCCTTTTTGCAAATTTTTTTGAAAAAACTTTTAAATGGGTAAAAAGTCCATCTTTATCGGCAAAACAGCGTTAGTTTATTCTTGAAAAAACAGGGGATTAATGGTATCATATTACCAAAGAGGTGATTGTATGAATGAGCGTTTTGAACGCACTGAAATGCTTTTCGGTCAGCAGGGTATGGCTCGGCTTGAAAAAGCGGTGGTTGCCGTTTTTGGCATTGGTGGTGTGGGCGGTCACGCTGCCGAGGCGTTGGCTCGCTCGGGTGTAGGCACCCTGCACCTTATCGACAGCGACGTGGTGTCGTGGTCTAATATCAACAGGCAGATGGTGGCCCTTACAAGCACCGTTGGCGAGTATAAGGTTGACGTGGCTGAAAAGCGCATTAAAGATATTAACCCACAAATTAAGGTGGTTACTCATAAGGTTTTCTTTTCGGAAGAAACCAAAGACCAATTTGATTTTTCATCCTTCGATTTTGTGGTGGATGCTATTGATTCGGTTTCATCCAAGGCCCTGCTTATAGAGTGCGCCACCGCCCAATCGGGTGGCGTTATCAGCTCTATGGGTGCCGGCAACAAGCTTGACCCTACCGCCTTTGAGGTGGCCGATATATACGACACCTCGGTTTGCCCTCTTGCCCGCGTGATGCGGTCTGAGCTGCGTAAGCGTGGCGTTAAAGGGCTGGCCGTGGTTTATTCAAAAGAGCCGCCCGCGGTTGTTGAAAACGGGCAGCGTGTGCCTGCAAGCAACGCCTTTGTGCCGTCGGTGGCAGGGCTTATTGCCGCAGGTTACGTTATAAAAAGCATAGCACAAGAATAAAAAAAGCACACAAAAAGGCACACTTCGTAAGGAAGTGTGCCTTTTTTATATTCGCATCGCGAGTTTAAGTGCATTTTGAGCAGGGTCCGTAGCCACGGTTAATCGCCTCGGTTATGGTTACCTCGGTGGGGCTTTTCATATTGCTGCAGGTGGATTTATAGTGATATTTCGTGCCGCTTTTTGGCAGCCACACCATCTGCGTTTGTTCGGGGGCAGGGGAAGGTCGCTTCGACAGGGCAGAGGGAGCGGCAGAGGATATGGCCGATTGGGACGTTGAGGTGGCAGAACCACTGCTTTTGCCGGTGGCGTAATCGATGGTTATGCCCGGCTGAATGTTATAGCAATAAACGTTAAAGCAAATGCCTTCGCCCTCGTCCTCGATAGAGTACGCCTCCATTTGCACGCCGCTGCAAACAAGGTTGTTGCCCTCAAAAACGGGGGTTATGCGGTAGGCAACGTGGTTGCCCGTTTCTTTTATATAGTCGGCCACCATATTTTCAAATATCAGCATGCCCTCTACGTTCATATACCGTGAGCCGGTGATAAGGTTTTGCTTGTTGGCGTTTTCGGCCGAAAGCTGCCAGCCGATAAGGTGGCAGCGGTTCCACAAATATCCGCCCGAAATGCCGCTGTATTTGGCTTGCACCCATCCCGAAGGGGTGATGCTGCTTATGCTGCCCCTTTTTTCGCCCTGGGCAGGCATAATCTCTTTGCCGCAGGATGCCAGGGCCACGCCGCATCTGCCCAAAGAGTCAAGGGGGCTGTATTTTTCATAGGCGGTGGTGGTTAGCTCGCTTTTGCTGAAAAGGGGAAGGTTGTTGTTAATAACGGCGTAGGGCTTGCCGGAATATGCAGGCACACCCTGGGGCGTGGAGGCGCTTGAGCCGTTGGCAGAGGAGCTGCCTAAGTTGCTGTGGCTGTGGTTGTGATTGTGCCCCTCGTGCTCGTCTGCGGCAGAGGATAGATAGGATGAGGCGCCGCCCCCTGCACTGTCGGAAAGGCAGGCGGTAAAGGTTAAAATTGTTGCAAGGGCAACCGCCAAGGCCAGCCATCTTTTAAAGATATTCATCGGTAACCATCCTTTTTATCAAAATTGCCAAGCAGAGTCGGCTTAACATAATTACAGTATACAACTTTATATGACAAAATTCAATTAATTATTGCAAACTATCGCCCGTGGTGGTATAATTACTTAAGTCTTAAAAAAACGGAGGTTAAAATATTATGTTTTGTTCTAAATGTGGTGCAAACGTTGCCGAAGGTGCAGCTTTTTGCAGTGTTTGCGGTGCAGGTGTAGGCGCAGTTGCCGCTCCCGTTGCTGCTCCCGTTGCTGCTCCTGCTCCCGCCGTGGTGGCTGCTCAGCAGTATGAAGCTCAAAAGCTGGCCGTTCGCCAGGGCGAGCTTAATTCTTTGAACAACGCTTTTAATTATTTTTCTCAAAGGGGCGACCTTTTTGACGAGTTCGACCGTTTGAGCGACCTTGTTGATATTTACGCCAAGGGTCCCAAGGCAGGCCTTTTGGTTTGGGGCTGCATTATTGCAACCATCGGTTTGCTTATGATTGGCGCAGGCGGTGTCAGCTTGCTCTTTTTGCTGCCCGGCGGCGCTATGATTGCAGGTGGCATTATGATGAAGGTTGTTAACCGTAAAAAGCTGGCTCAATATCAGGCAGAGTACGACGCTGTCGCCCAGGCACTTATCAGCTACTACAACGCATATCCTAACTGCCCCGTTGGCATTGAGTATGCAAAGCCCGCTACCCTGGCTTTGATTATTGAAACCATTCAGTCAGGCCGTGCTGATACCGTTAAGGAAAGCATCAACACCCTTGTTAATGATTATCAGCAAGAGCTGCGCAACGCCTATTTGAGCAGCATTGACCAAACTCTCAGCAACTTATAATGGTTATGGTTAGTCGAAACAAACTTGTTTCGACACAAAATCTCTGATTTTGCGGCAAATTTTCTTTGAAAATTTGTCCATATCCATTGCAATGAATGTTGTGCAAAATTAAATCATAGAATTTAATTTTGCTATATCCGCTTAAAAAGTGGCTTGTCGAAGCGCTTTCAAGCGTTTCGACAAAC
>JAZQSG010000227.1:0-1073 GCA_045630025.1 Acutalibacteraceae bacterium | reverse complement strand
AAAGCCACGATAACGCTGACGCGTATCGTGGCTTTTTAACATATTAGGCCGCAAAAATTTGCTTTTTTAGGCGGTTTATCCCTAACCGCAACTCCCTTTCACTCGGGGTTTTTCTATATAGGGGAGATTTACAAGTTGCCTGTCAAATTTTTCAGCTTTTCCGATATATCTGCAAATTCCTCGGGCAAAACCTTTTCGAATTTACGGTCGTAGCTTAAAAGTCCGTTGGTTTCATCCTCAACGTCAGAAACCTGGGTGTATACGGTGGCCGACAGACCCTCTTGAGCCAGGGGTACAATCTGCTCTAGGTAAAGATCGCGAAGGGCCTGCACAAAGGCCTCGCGGCTGTCAAATTTGCCGTAGCCGTAGGTTTGCTCGGTGTTAAATACGTGCCCTTGGGGCTTAAAGGAATATCCGCCAAACTCCGATAAAAACAGGGGCTTGTTGCGGCACTTCAGCTTAACTTTGCGAAAATAGACGTGGCGGCTGTCAACGTCTGATTTTTTTCGTCTGAACCAGCCCGAGGTGGCGTCAATAAAGCGAGAACCGTCAATAGCTTTTAAGCGGTCGTACGCTTTGTCGGCGCAAAATTGGCCCCAACCCTCGTTAAAAATAGTCCAACAGCAAATGCAGGGGTGGTTATACAGCGCTGCAACGGTTTGCTCCATACCCTCTATAAAGGCGCGGCGTGAGCGGCGGCTTGGGTGCAGCCATCCATCCCACAGCTTTTGCAAGCCGGCGGTGGGCAGGGCAGTATCTCTGAAAAAAGAGTATTTGCCGTTGTTAACCATATCTTGAAAAACCACCATACCCAAGCGGTCACAAAGATAATAAAACTGTTGGGGCTCTATTTTAATGTGTTTTCTGAGCATATTAAAGCCCAGCTTTTTCATTTTTAAAATATCAAATTCATAGGCGGCATAGTCGGCAGGGGTGTATATTCCGTCGCTGAAATAGCCCTGGTCAAGCAAGCCGTGAAAGAAATAGGGCTTGCCGTTAAGGCACAAACGGGGGTAGCCGCCATGCATTTCTACCGTCAAGCTGCGCAGGGCAAAATAGGATTCCACCCTGTC
>JAZQSG010000226.1:0-5997 GCA_045630025.1 Acutalibacteraceae bacterium | reverse complement strand
GTTAAAAAAGTCAAGCATAACCTTTTTGGTGCTATCGGTAGACGCACTGTCAACCAATATAACCTCGATTTCATTGTGAGGGTAGGTTTGCTTTTTGAGGTCCGCCAGCAAATTAGGCAAATACTGCGCCTCGTTATATGCTATTGAAATAAATGAAAACTTAGGCACAATAAGACCTCCTTATACCAAAAATGATTGACAAATATAACTACCTAGTTTAAAATTATAACAAATTTTGAGAGGTAGTGCAATATGAATTATCGAGAATATAAAAAAGATGGTGCAAAAATATCTCTTTTGGGCTTCGGCGGTATGCGATTTCCTACCAAAGATGGCAAAATTGATCGCCAAAAATCTCAAGAATTGATTGATAAGGCATATAATAGCGGAATTAATTGTTTTGACACCGCTTATATGTATCACAACGGCGAGTCAGAGCTTTTCTTTGGCGAGGCCTTGGCAAAATATCCTCGCGACAGCTATTATCTCGCCGATAAAATGCCTGTTTGGATGGCAAAAGAACCTCAAGACGTTGAACGCATTTTTAACGATCAGTTGGAAAAGTGCAAGACCGATTATTTCGACTTTTACCTGCTTCACTCGGTTAATGACGACGTGTATAACGACGCTCTTCGCTTGGGTGCTTTTGAAAAGCTTGATGCTTTGCGCAAAAGCGGTAAAATTAAACGCTTGGGCTTTTCTTTTCACGGCAGCATAAAATTGCTTGAAAAGGTGTTGGATGCTTTTGAGTGGGATTTTGTTCAAATTCAGATGAATTATCTCGATTGGGATTATCAAAACGCCAAGCGTCAATACGAGCTGGTAACAGAGCACGGCTTGCAGGTTTTAATTATGGAACCAATGCGAGGCGGTGCCTTGGTTAACGTGCCCGAAAGAGCTGAAAAGCTGCTTAAATCCATTCGTCCCGATTGCTCTATCCCTTCTTGGGCGATGAGGTTTGTTGCTTCTTTTGATAATGTGTTGTGTGTTTTAAGCGGTATGACCACTCGCGAAGCCCTTGACGATAATATAAACACCTTTAGTGGCGATATTAGTTTTGATAAATCCATGTGTGACGTGGTGTTTGAGGTCGCAAAAATTATAATTGAGGCCAAAACCATACCCTGCACCAAGTGTAATTATTGCTCTGATTGCCCACAGGGTATTGCAATTCCCAAACTGTTTTCAATGTATAACAACGCTCGCATTTCAGAAAATTCTTTCTTCTTTAAAGAAAGCTATTCAGAGCTTGACGATGATAAAAAACCTCAAAGCTGCATAAAGTGTGGCATATGTGCCCAGCGCTGCCCTCAGTCAATAGACGTTCCTGCAAAGCTTGAGTGTGTGCTTGAATATGCCAAAAGTCAAGGAGTATAAAACGCAATGAAAAAAAGAAAAAGCTTAACGAATATGATTTTGTGCGCAATGTTTATTGCCACAGGCATCCTTTTGCCTTTGGTAACTGCAAACAATCCCCAATTAGGCAAAACAATTTGCCCCATGCATATTCCTGTTTTTATATGCGGTGCCGTTTGCGGATGGCAGTGGGGAATGGCAGCCGGTATTATAACCCCTCTGCTGCGCGCAGTAATATTCCCGTCACCGCTGCTTTATCCCGATGCAATCAGTATGGCTTTTGAGCTTGCAACCTACGGTTTGATTATAGGCCTTTTGCTGAAACTGCTCAGCGGCAAAACCGACAGAGTTGCTTCAATCTACATTTCTCTTACCGCAGCTATGGTTGTGGGTAGGGTTGTGCTGGCTTTTGCTCGTTTTGCATTGTACGGAATGTTTGGCGGAGCGGCTTATACCTGGGCCACGTGGGTGTCGGTATCGGTGGTTGGCGCCCTTCCCGCGCTGGTTATTCAGTTTGCCATTATACCGCCCGTTATTTACGCCTTTGGAAAGTACGGCGGTCGCAGAAGATAAAATTAAGGTCGGTTCGGATTGCCCCGAATCGACCTTTTTAGTTAAACCTTTTTATATTGCTTAATGTCAATTTCTCCCGAACTGTAGCTTTGAATATAGTCAAGGATATCGGTTATATCGGTCATAACGGCATAAAGCGACTTTACCGATTCCATTATAAAATCCTTTTTAACAGCCGTTTCCATCATGTTAAGCATATCGTCATAGTAACCGTCGGTGTTCATAATTACAATGGGCTTATTAAGTTGAGCTAATTGCTTTAAGGTAAGAATTTCAAAAAACTCTTCAAAGGTGCCGATACCACCGGGAGTGATAATAAATCCGTCGGCGTTATCTTCCATTATCTGCTTTCTTTGACGCATAGTATCGGGTCTTATCATTTGGTCGCATTTATCATATAAAATGCCGTCGACGTTAAAGAACTTTGGTGCTACGCCAATAATATGCCCGTTGCCTTTGGTTATACCTCTTGCAACTGCACCCATCATTCCGCTTGCGCCACCGCCAAAGGTTAGCCCAATTGAGCGCTTTGCCATTTCATAACCGAGCATTTCACCCTGCTCGATAAAAAGGGGAGATATATCGTTACTTGATGCACCGTATACGCAAATTCTCATAGTACAATCCTCCTTAATCGTCTTACATAATATGCATACTTTGTTTTAAATTATGTTTTTAATATTATATCACATATATTTGCCGATTAAAAGAATTTTTTACTTGATTAGTTGAACGGCAGAGTATATAATCAATATATATTCTCAAAAGGAGAGGCAAAAATGAAAAAAATATTTTCGCTGTTAATTGCATTAATATTGATATTAAGCTTTGCTGTGCCTGCTTTTGCAGCAAATCTTCCCGATCTTGAGGTTGATCTTAATGCCGATAACAACACCGTTAACGTTGGTGAAGAAATTAAGGTTACGCTTAGCTTTAACAACGCCTCTGAGTACCCCTACGGTTTGGCGGCTTTTTGTGCTTACTTAACCTACGACAGCACTATACTTAAGGTAAAATCTATTGAGGTTGCTGCACCCCGCAGTAGCGTTCGCCACAATAGTATGAGCGGTGAGCTGCGCTCTATTTACACCTTTGCAAGCGCACAAAAAGAGCCGGGCTTTAATACCGACGGCGCCTTTTATACCGTTGTGTTCGAAACCCTTGCAGCAGGCGGCAGCGACGTTGCTGTCACATTTGATACAATGATGGTGACCGATTACGATACTGAAGAGCTCAACTTTCAGGTTGCTTTTAATTCACCCAGCATTCGTATTAACGTAAAGGGCGATACTGCACCCGATTCATCGACCCCTTCACAAGGTGGTGCAACCTCTTCAAACACAACCTCTCAAAACGCGCCTATCAACTCTCAAAACGCACCTACTAACGATAAATTCCAAGATGTAGGCGATTCGGGCAACGATACTATAACAGACGTTTTTGGTGATAATAACGAGATAATTGAACAAACCGAATCTAAAGCGCCAAACAACACTACTTCATCAAATACTACAAGCGCCGGTAAGGAAGATGTTAATCAAAGTTCAACCAATGGCTTGCCTAATTTCTTTTGGTATGGCTTGATAGCTTTTTCAGTATTGGTTGTGGTTGCAGTTGTTGTGTTTATAGTGGTTAAATCTAAAAATAAATGATTGACTTTTTAGTCTGTCGGTGTTACCATAAAATAAAGCGTTGAGAAGGAAAGTAGCTGTCGCTTTTTCAGCAGCAGAGAATAGGTGTCGTTGGCTGAAAGCACCTTGCTGATTGTTACAGTGAAGACCACCTTTGAGTGCGCGCCGAAATAAGGCGTGCCGTACACCTGCGTTAAAGGTTTCAAGTTGGCTGACTGTTCAGCAATTTGGGTGGAACCGTGGAGTTTTATGCTTCATCCCATTTTTAGGGATGAAGCATTTTTATTTTTAAGAGCCGTTGCTCTTTACGAAAGGAATTGTATAATTATGAACATTACTTTAAAAGGCGGAACAATCAAAACTTACGATGCTCCGATTACTGCTGCCGACGTTGCAAAAGATATCGGCATGGGCTTGTACAAGTCGGCTTGTGGCTGTCGCATTGACGGTGTTGTTTGTGACCTTCGCACAGTTATTGAAAATGATTGTGCACTTGATATCCTTACCTTTGATGATAAAGAGGGTAAGCACATTTTCCGTCACACCGCTGCTCACATAATGGCACAGGCCATAAAGCGCTTATATCCCGAAACCAAGCTTGCTATCGGCCCTGCAACCGATGACGGCTTCTATTATGATTTTGACGTTGCTAAGCCATTTTCTCCCGATGACCTTGTTGCTATTGAGGAAGAAATGAAAAAAATTGCAAAAGAGGATATTGCTCTTGTAAGACGTAGCGTTACTCCTGACGAGGCCAAGCAGGTAATGGGTCAAAGAGGCGAAGAGTATAAGCTTGAGCTTATTGATGAGCACGCCGCAAAGGGCGATAATATCACCCTTTACGAGCAGGGCGATTTTGTTGATTTGTGTGCCGGCCCTCACCTTATGTCAACGGGTGTAGTTAAGGCCGTAAAGCTTACACAGTGCACAGGTGCTTATTGGCGTGCAGACGCTTCAAAGCAACAACTTTGCCGTGTTTACGGCACTGCGTTCCCCAAAGCAAGCCAGCTTGAAGAGCATCTTGCTATGCTTGAAGAGGCCAAAAAGCGCGACCATAATAAGCTCGGCCGCGAGCTTGAGTTTTTCACAACGGTAGACGTTATCGGTCAAGGTCTGCCCATTATGCTGCCCAAGGGCGCAAAGGTAATTCAGATACTTCAGCGCTTTGTTGAGGATGAAGAGGCAAAGAGGGGCTACCTTCTTACCAAAACTCCTCTTATGGCAAAAAGCGACCTTTATAAGATTTCAGGCCACTGGGATCACTATAAAGACGGTATGTTTGTAATGGGCGACGAAGAAAAGGATAAAGAGGTGTTTGCACTTCGTCCTATGACCTGCCCCTTCCAGTACCAGGTTTTCCTTAACCGTATGCGCTCTTACCGCGACCTGCCCATGCGCTTGGGTGAGACCTCAACTCTTTTCCGCAACGAGGATTCAGGCGAGATGCACGGCCTTATTCGTGTTCGTCAGTTTACCATTTCCGAGGGCCACTTGATTTTGCGCCCCGAACAGCTTGAGGAAGAGTTTAGAGGATGCTTGGAGCTTGCCAAGTTTATGCTTGAAAAAATCGGCCTTATTGACGACGTATCTTACCGTTTCTCACAGTGGGATCCCGATAATCGCGAAAAATATATCGGCACTGAGGAGCAGTGGAACGAAGCCCAGTCAATTATGGCAAAGATTCTTGACGATCTTGGCGTTAAGTATGAGATTGGTATCGGCGAGGCCGCCTTCTACGGTCCCAAGCTTGATATACAGATTCGCAACGTTTTTGGTAAAGAGGATACTCTTATCACCATTCAAATCGACCAGCTTCTTGCCGAGCAGTTCGGTATGGAATACGTTGACGTTGACGGTAACAAGCGCCGCCCCTATATTATTCACCGCACCTCTTTGGGTTGCTATGAGCGTTCATTGGCACTTATTATTGAAAAGTTTGCAGGCGCATTGCCCTTGTGGATGTCGCCCGAGCAGGTAAGAATTTTGCCTATTTCCGACCGTCATCACGAAGCAGCAAACGCCTTGCTTGAAAAGCTTAAATCAGCCGGCATTCGCGCCGCTGCCGACTTGCGCAACGAGAAAATCGGTTACAAAATTCGCGAGGCACAGATGGAAAAAACTCCTTATATGCTTGTTATGGGCGATAAAGAGGTTGAAGAGGGAACAGTATCTGTCAGATTGCGCGGCAAGGGTGATATCGGCACTATGTCTGCTGATGAATTCCTTAAAAAAGTTGTTTACGAAAACGCCCAAAAGCTTAACGAGCTTGAGTAAAATTTATTGTTGACAAATTGTATAAAACAGAGTTATAATTGTTTACAATAAAAGGGAGTAGCTTACGGTAAAACCGTTACTTCGGCGTCAGTACGGCATTAGCCCGCTGTGGTATTAAAAAGCGAGACTTTTATCACAACCTTACGGACGTGATAAAAGAAGT
>JAZQSG010000225.1:0-9008 GCA_045630025.1 Acutalibacteraceae bacterium | reverse complement strand
CTGCCCGTTTTGCTGTGGGGTCCCCGCGATACTATTATCGAGGCCGACGGCACACGCTATACCGACAGCCAGTGCGGACTTTTTGCCATCAGCAATCAGCTTCGCCGCGCCAAGCTGCCCTTTAGCTACATAGAAAATTGCCTTGAAACCGAACCCGCTTTTGAAGAGGGACTTAAAAAATTCATTTCGGTTGTGTGCATGATTAAAAACTTCAAGCGTCTTGAGGTTGTGCAGGTGGGCGTTCGTCTTAAGCCCTTTAAGTCGGTTATGTCTAACGAGATTGAGCTGGCCGAAAAGTTTGGCATCAACGTAACCCCCGTTAACCTGGTTGAAGCTATGCAAAAGCTTAACTTCATCTATGAAACCCGTATGGACGAGATTAAGGCAGTTGCCGACGACGTACGCGCCAACTGGCAGGTTGGTGATATGGATGAAGAGATGTTGCTTCGCAGCTGTGCCTTTGTGCTTTTCTATAAAGAGATTTTTGAAGAAGAAAACGCAAGCGTTATTTCAACCGAGTGTTGGACCGCTATGCGCCCCGGCTTTGGCGCTAATCCCTGCCTTGCAATGAGCATCCTTGCCGATATGGGCTATCTTGTTGCCTGCGAGTCAGATATTCACGGCGCCATTACCACCGCAATGCTTTCTTGCGCGGTAAGAGGCAAAACTCCTCCCTTCTTTGGCGAGTTTACCTGCCGCCATCCCTCAAACGACGGGGCAGAGCTGCTTTGGCATTGCGGACCCTTTGCCCGCTCACTTAAGGCAGCAGACGAGGTTGCCGGCTTTGACGCCATCGGCAGACCCTCCTTCCGTGTTGCCGACGGTCACTACACCATTGGTCGCTTCCAGAACGACGGCGATATTTACCGCTTCTTCGCAAAAGAGTTCGATACCACCGAAGGCCCCGCCACCATCGGCACCTATCTGTGGGCCGACTTTGGCGATATGGCCAAGCTTGAGCGCAAGCTGGTTGAAGGCCCCTACATTCACCATATGACCGAGGTTAAGGGTGACTTTGCAGAGATTATTCGCGAATTCTGCAAGTTTGTGCCCGGTCTTGAGTTTGATACAATTTAAATGTATATATACGAAAGGAAGAACGAAAAATGAACGATTTTTTGATGCTCAACGTGCTCACCGAGCTTGAAGATGCCGTGGGTAAAGAGAACGTATCTACCAACGTTGTAGATAAGATCACCCACTCGGTTGACTACTTCTGGCTTTCAAGAATGTGGGCCGACAGAGGTTTGCGTATGCCCGAGGCAGATATTGTTGTATCTCCTAAGGATGCTACCGAAACCAGCAAGGTAGTTAAAATTGCTAACTATTACAAAATTCCCATCACCACCTGGGGTGGCGGTGGCGGCACCCAGGGTGGCGCTATCCCCGTTGCAGGCGGCATCGTGCTTGATACCAAGCGTATGGATAAAATTTACGACATCAACGAGCAGGGCATGTACATCGAGTGCGGCACCGGTGCCATCTATAAGCACATCGAGTGGGCTGCAAACGAGCGCGGCTATGCCACCATGCACTATCCCTCATCCCTCACCTGCTCTACCGTAGGCGGCTTCCTTGCACACCGCGGCATCGGTGTTGTATCTACCAAATACGGCAAAATTGACGATATGGTGCTGGCAATGGAGGTTGTATTGCCCAACGGTGATATAATCAACACCTCTACTGCTCCCAAGCACGCTGCAGGCCCCGACCTTAACCAGATTTTCATCGGTTCCGAGGGCACCCTTGGCATCATCACCAAGGCACAGATTCGCATTTACGAGCAACCCGAAGAGCGCCGCTTCCGTGGCTTCCTCTTCCACAATATGACCGATGCCTTTAACGCAGGCCGCGAGCTGCTTCAAAAGTTCAAGCCCTCTGTTATGCGCCTTTACGACGAGGCCGAAACCGCATCTCTTATCAAAAAGATCGTTGGTGTTGAAAAGAAGGGCGCCTTTATGAACGTAGCATACGAAGGCGTTAAAGAAATGGTTGAGGTTGAAGAAAAGATTTTGCTTGAAACCTTTGCAAAATACAACGCCGAAGACCTTGGCAGCGAATATGGCGAAAAATGGTGGAAAGAGAAGATTACCTTCTTCTATCCCGGCCATATGATGGATTTGCCCCAGATGTTCGGCACAATGGATACCATCGCTCCCTACGACAAGATTGAAAAGATTTATTGGGAGATGAAGAAGGCCATCGAAACCAACTTCCCCATGGCTCGCTTTATCGCTCACTTCAGCCATTGGTACGAGTGGGGCTGCATGATTTACGACCGCTTTATTATTGATGACGTTCCCCAGGATCCCGAAGAGGCATTCCGTTTGCACAACGCCATCTGGAATTGCGGTGTTCGCACTGCTATCGCTAACGGCGGCGTTGTTAACGACCACCACGGCGTTGGCATCAAGCTTGGCCGCTTGATGAAAGAGCAGTACGGTCCTGCAATGCAGGTCTTTGAGGGCATCAAAAAGCAGCTTGACCCCAACGGCTTGATGAACCCCTATAAACTTGGTCTGTAAGGAGGAAACGCACAATGCTTATTTCTAAAAAGAGTAAAGAAATTGTTGACAGCTGCCGTTTTTGCTGGATGTGCCGTCATATTTGCCCTATCGGTAACGCTACCGGTCAAGAAAGAAACACTGCCCGCGCAAGAGCTCTTACCCTTTCGGTTGTAGAGCGCGGTGCCGCAGAGCTTGAGGGCGGTATTATTGATAACGTTTACGAGTGCGCCCTCTGCGGTGCCTGCACCAAAGAGTGCGTAACCGGCTGGGACCCCGTAAAATTCACCAAAGAAACCCGTAACGAGGTTGCCCTTACCGGCAAGCTTCCCGCTTACGTTGAAAAGATGCTTGATAACCTTGAGGCAACAGGCAACATCTATGGCAAAACCGAGTTTTGCCCCTGCCTTGCCGACGCCGCCGCAGACGTAGCTGCCGATACCGATACCCTTTTCTTCATCGGCACCGACGCTCGCTGCAAGGCCACCGATAAGGCCGCAGGCGCCGTTAAGCTGCTCAAATCAGCAGGCATCAGCTTTACCGTTCTTGCCGACGAGCCCGACAGCGGTTATCATCTTGATTTCCTTGTTGGCGCTGCCGACGAAACCAAAGAGGCAATGACCGCTTGCGCTCAGGTGCTCAACCGCTTTAAGAAGGTTGTTTGCTATGACCCTGCTGATGCAAAGGTTATGCTGCGCGAGTATAAAGAGTGGGGCATCGAGCTTAACGCCAAGGTTGTT
This sequence comes from Acutalibacteraceae bacterium, assembly GCA_045630025.1. Classification (GTDB taxonomy): domain Bacteria; phylum Bacillota; class Clostridia; order Oscillospirales; family Acutalibacteraceae; genus RGIG2206. The sequence continues at coordinate 5,764 of JAZQSG010000225.1, read as the reverse complement.
ACCTTTACCTCTTTCCTTGCCGAAAAGATTGCCGATGGCACCATTAAGCCCGCCAAGACCGACAAGGTTCTCTATTTCCAAGACCCCGCCCTTCTTGCCCGTGACCTCGAAGAGACCGACGCCGCCCGTGCCGTTTTGGCTGCTTGCGGTGAGGTTAAAGAGATGCTCCTTTTCGGCAAGGATGTTATGTGGGCCGGCTCTACCCTTATGAAGGAGTATTTGCCCAAGGTTATCGCCCTTACCGCATCACGTCGCTTTGACGACCTTAAGCACGTTGGCGGCAAGGTAATGGTTACCGCCAGCCCCTCCGAGTACGCTGTGCTCAAGGCAGTAAAGCCCGACGATTGCGAGCTTTACACCATTGAGGAGGTTGTGGCAGGATGTTAGTAGACATCAATTATGTTCTTGATATGGCAGAAAAGGGTGGCTATGCCATCCCTGCCTTGAACGTATATAATCTTGAAACCGTAATGGGCGTTATAGCCGCAGCTGAAGAGGCAAAGAGCCCCGTTATTTTGCAGTGCTACTCCCGCCTTTTCACCAATGAAGAGGGCTACTATGCCGCTCCTATCATTATTGCAGCCGCCAAAAAGGCGAGCGTGCCCGTTGCCTTCCATCTTGACCACGGCTCAGGCCGTAAGGAAGTACAGCGCGCCCTTCGCAGCGGTGCAACCGGCATTATGATTGACGGCAGCACCCTGCCCTTTGAGGAAAACGTTGCACTCACCAAGGGCGTAGTTGATGACTGCGCCGCCATCGGCGTACCCGTTGAGGGCGAGCTTGGTCACATCGGTGTGGCAAAAGACGGCGTTTCTACCGAATATACCCGTGTTGACGAGGCGGTTGACTTTGTTAACAAGACAGGCGTTTCCTGCCTTGCCATTATGGTTGGCACCGCTCACGGCAAATACGCTCAGGCACCTGTGCTTGCCATTGACCGCATTGCCGAAATTCACGCCGCCACCAAGGCACACCTTGTTCTTCACGGTGGCTCAGGTGTGCCCGAAGAGCAAATTAAGGCAGCCATCAAGGCAGGTATTGTTAAGATTAACTTCAGCACCGACCTTTGCTTGACCTTTATCAACAAAATTTTCGAGACCTCTCGCGATAAGATTGCCATTGATATGTTTATGAAAGAGGCAGTTGAAGCTGTTAAGCAATTTGCTCTCGGCTGCATTAAACTGCTGGGTTCAGAGGGCAAGGCATGAGTGATATTATCGGAATCGGCGCCAGCGTATACGATACGCTGATGACCGTTGAAAGCTATCCCACCGAGGATACCAAAATGATGGCAACCTCTACCAAGATTATGGCAGGCGGCCCCGTAGCTACGGGCATTGTTGCCTCTGCAAAGCTGGGCGCCACCGCCGCCTATATGGGCTGTCTTGGTGACGATGTTTTCGGCAACTATATGTACGATGACTTTGCCCGTTGGGGAGTCGGCACCGATTATATCGTCAGAAAAGAGGGGGTTGTCAGCTTCCATTCGGTTGTTTTGCTCAACACCACCTCTGCCACTCGCACCTGCGTGTGGAACAAGGGTACCATTCCCGAAATCAGCCCCGACGAGCTTAACTACGATGCCATAAAAAATGCAAAAATTTTGCACCTTGACGGCCATCAGCTTACCGCTGCCATTGCCGCCGCAAAATTTGCCAAGGCAAATGGAGTCAAGGTATCTTTGGATGCAGGCGGCACCTATCCCGGCATTGAGGAGCTGCTGCCGTTGGTGGATTATCTTATTCCCTCAGAGGAGTTTGCTCTTAAAATCACCGGTGAAACCGATGCCGACAAGGCGGCACAGGTGCTTTTTGAAAAATACAACCCCGAATTTGTGGTTATCACCCAGGGCAAGCGGGGCGGCCTGATATATGACGGCAGCTTGCGCAGATACCCCATCTACGACGGCCCCTCTATTGATTCTAACGGAGCAGGCGACGTGTTCCACGGTGCCTTTATTGCCGGCAAAATCAAGGGCTTTGATAACTACAGCTGCTGCTGCTTTGCCAGCGCGGTATCGGGCCTTAAATGTGCAAAGGTAGGCGCTCGCGAGGGCACCCCCACCTTTGACGAAACCATGGATTTTCTTAACAGTATAGGAGTGAGGCTCAAATGAATTTGAAAAAAACTTGGGATTTTAAAAACGGCGTATCCGACATTTACGTTAAGGGCGAGTGCCAGTGCAAAATGCTTGAAATTGCTTGCGTAAAGCTGGCTCCCGGCGAAACCGCTTCTTTTGACGAGCAAGATAAAGAATACGTTGTTACCATCCTCGGCGGCACTGCCGACGTAGTGGGCGACGGCTTCGACTATAAGGCGGTCGGCAAGCGCGCAACCGTTTTTGACGGCAACGCTTCTGCCGTTTACGTTCCCCGCAACAAAAAGTTTACCCTTACCGGTGTAACCGACGTTACCATCGTTGTTGCCAAGTCACCTGCCAAAAAGGATTATGAGCCCAAGCTGGTTCAACCCGAAGACGGCATTATTAAGGTAATGGGCAAGCCCGGCTGGACCCGCACCGCCAACTTTATTGTTGACGAGCGCGTAGACGCCAACCTTATCTACGTTGGCGAGTGCTGGGTAGAGGGCGGCAACTGGGCCTCCTTCCCCCCTCATAAGCACGACGAGGACAATATGCCTACCGAGGGCTTCCTTGAAGAAATTTACTATTTTGAATACGATAAGCCCCAGGGCTTCGGCATTCAAAAGGTATACACCGCCGACCGCTCTATCGACGAAACCTACACCGTAGAAAACGGCGATTGGGTAGAGATTCCTCGCGGTTATCATCCCTGCCACGTAGCACCCGGCTACCGCAACTATTATTTGTGGATAATGGCAGGCGAAAACAGGGGCTTCTTTATGACCGCTGACCCCGACCACGCATGGCTTAATAAATAATCAATCACGGCGAAATTTATCCGCCGCCGACTTTTTTCGGTTCGGCGGCGGATATTTGTTTTGGAGGGAACGTCAATGTTATCATTAGCTTTTAAAAAGGGCAAGGCCGCCCTTTGGCATAACAATACCCCTTTGTTTGACAATATTACTATCGAAATCAATTACCGCACGGGCAAAAAGGCCACCCTTACCCCTGCTGAGGAAAGGGAAGGAAAGCTTTTGTTTAAGGCAGAAAACGGAGATTGCCTTTGCCTTTACGGTGTTACAATAAATTCTGCTCTTGTGCTTAAAATCAAGGGCGAGCTTAAGCACAATCACACCCTCGAGCCCAGCGCCTTTGCCGAAAGTGAATCGGTAAGCTTGCGCTTTGATTGCGGTGACGTCAAGGGTGTTATGGCAAATTATCAGCACTCACCCTGGTGGACTCGCCCCGCCTTTTGCTCAAGCGGAAACGAGCTGCCCGAAAAGACCATTTCAATGCTTATGGATATGGGTGACGGAGCATTTCTGCACGCCTATCCCATGTGCGACGATATTTATAAAACCCACCTGGTGGGCGAGGGCGACTGCGCTCGCCTTGTGCTTACCGTCGGCTGCGAGGGCCACAGCGCTCTTGACGGCGTTTTGATGGCGATAGGCGAGGGCACCGACCCCTATCTTACCGTGCACGATACCATGGCGGCGGGCTTTTCGGCTGTTGCCGAGCCCATCCCTCTCAAAGAGGAGCGTCGGGATATAGAGGCCCTTGGGCTTTTGGGCTGGTGCACCTACGACGCCTTTTACCGCGAGGTTACCCACGATAAAATTATTGAAAAGCTGGAAGAGTTCAAAGCCAAAAGCATACCCGTTAAAATGCTGCTTATCGACAGCGGCTGGTTTGTGCACAACGGTGACGGCACCAAGGGCAACGCCATTGTTGACCTGCGCGCCAACTCTCAAAAATTCCCCAAGGGGCTTAAAGGACTTATTGACGAGGTAAAAAGCAAATACGGCATTCAAAAGGTGGGCATCTGGCACGGTCTGCCCGTAATGTGGCAGGGCATCGAAAAGGGCTCTTACGCCTGGAGCCAAACCCGCGATTTTCTTTTTGAGCTTAACAGCGGTTTTTGCTTCCCCTCACTTGAAAGGGAAAAGGCCTTTGGCTTTTACAACTATTGGCACTCTTATCTTAAAAAAGAGGGCATAGATTTTATAAAGGTCGATTTGCAGGGCGAAATGCCTATGGTTGCCCACGGCGTTAAAAATATAAACGGGGCAATGAAGGCGGTTCACGCCGGCTTCGAGGCCAGCGCCGCCCTCCATTTTGGCGGCGACGTAATTAACTGTATGGGTATGCCCCAAGAAAACGTGCAAAGCCGTCCCTTGTCGGGTGTTGCCCGCAACAGCGACGATTTCTTCCCCAACAAAGAAAACGGCTTCAGCGAGCATTTTCTGCAAAACGGCTACAACTCGGTTTATCACGGTCAAATTTATTTTTGCGATTTTGATATGTGGTGGACAAAGCACGAGTCGGCTCATCAAAGCGCCCTTTTGCGCGCCGTCAGCGGTGGTCCCGTTTACGTCAGCGACCAAATTGGCGACACCATACCCGACGAGCTGCTGCGCCTTGCCGACGACGAGGGTCTGCTATACCGCTGCGACGGTAACGGCACCGTCTGCCGCGACAACCTTTTCAGCGACCCCTCAAAGGATGGCAGCTTGGCAAAAATGTTTAACAGCAGCGGCGATTGCGGCTTGGTTGCCGCCTTTAATATCGACCTGCAGGGCAATCAGGTAACGGGCCACGTTAAGGCCGCCGACGTAGAGGGTATTGACGGAGCTGAGTTTTTGTGTTATCTTTCAAACAGCAACAGCTTTAAGCTGGTAAAAAGGGACGAGCAGATACCCCTTACCCTTGAAAAAAATCAAGGCGAGCTGGCGGTTTTTGCTCCCGTGGAAGAGGGCTTTGCCGCCCTTGGCATAATTGATAAATACGTAAGCCCCGCCACCGTAATTTACAGCGAGCCCCGGTTTGCCCTGGTTACCCAAGGCGGACGCTTCGCATTTTACTGCGAGGGTCAGGTTAACGAGGTAATTGCCAACGGCAAAAGCGTACCCTTCAGCAAGGTGGGCGAGGGCATTTACGTTGCCCAAATCCCTGCCGCAGAGGGTGACATCAGCGTAGAAATTGAGTGAGGTTAAACTATGAAATATTTACTTGGTATAGATTTTGGCGGCGGTGCCTCCAAGGCCACTTTGCTTTCGGTTGAGGGCAAAATAGTTGCCGTCAATTCGGTAGAATATCCCTCTTACTATCCCAAGCAGGGTTACGTTGAGCAAAAGCCGATGGATTGGTACTTGGCCACTAAAGAGAATATTGCCGCCCTTTTAAAGCAAAGCGGCGTTAATCCTGCCGATATAGAGGCGGTCTCTTTTGATGCCGCCACCCACACCGCCGTGTTGCTTGACGGCGATTACAACGTGGTAAGGGATTCTATCTATTGGTCAGACAGCCGTTCAACCAAAGAAAGCGCCTATCTGCGCGAAAATTACGGTCAGCTTATTCGCTCCAAGGCCCTTCATTCTGCCGATACCATTTGGACCCTGCCTCAAATGCTGTGGCTTAAAAATAACGAGCCCGATACCTATAAAAAGATTAAGCATATCCTCTTCCCCAAGGATTACGTGCGCTACCTCTTTACGGGGGTTGCCTGCACCGATTATATCGAGGCAGAGGGCAGTATGTTTTTTGATTTCAACACTCTTTCTTGGTCTAAAGAGCTGTGCGCCCTTATCGACCTGGATATGAGCTTGCTGCCCACCGTTGTGGCACCCACCGACGTTGTGGGCACCGTTACCGCCCGTGCCGCCGCCGATTCTGATA
>JAZQSG010000224.1:0-6291 GCA_045630025.1 Acutalibacteraceae bacterium | reverse complement strand
AGGGGTAATGGTTAGTCTTGAATCAAACGGTGAAACTGTTTATGCTGATTCTAAAAGCATATCTACCAACAATAAAACCGATAACGAGTCGCCGGAGAAATATAAAACCGAGCAAAAGGATGACACTCAGCAAAATTATATAATTATTAAGAATGCCGAAGGAGGAGAAGAAGCGCTGATTGTATCAAAGCTTACGCCAACGGTTAAGGGGGTTGTTGTGGTAACAAAATATGCAAATAACAGTGCGGTTTCAGAGCGTATTACCGCTGCAGTTGTTACAGCTCTGAACATCAGCGAAAAAAAGGTATGCGTTGTAATGAGTAATTAATTGTTATGAGGTGTTTTTATGAAGAAATTTTTAAAGAAAAAACATATTGTTTTGGTTGCGCTTGTTGTTATGTTTGCTGCGGCGATTTATATAAATTGGCAATTCAATTCCAAGGGCACTTCTGACCCTGCAACCGATAAAAATTTAGGCGATGCTGAATACGTAGGCACAAACAGTGCAGAAATAAGCGATGAAGGGGAGCACCCGTATTTTGAAGCGGCGCGTAAAGAGAGGGAAGAGTCAAGAGACGAAATTCTTGACGAGCTTGAAGAAATTCAAAAGGATATAAAAAATTCAGATAACGCCATTACAGAAGCGATAAATAAGCAAGTAGAGATTATGGGCTATATCGAAATTGAAAAAAACATTGAAACCCTGGTTAAAGCTAAAGGGTTTGAAGATTGCTTAAGTGTTGTAAGTGATGAAGGAATTAACGTTGTTGTGCTTTCGGATGCGCTGAGTGAAGCGGAAATTATTCAAATTCAAGACGTTGTTTTATCTCAAAAGAAGGTTGCTCTTGATAGCATTAAAATAATTAATGTAGAATAATTGTTGTAAAATAGTAAAATATGTGTTATACTTAATGTATAAAGCGATTTGGAGGATAAAAATATGCAGATTAAAGATAAAACCGCTCATAATGTTCTTCTGTCTGAAGAGGTTGTTGCCCAGATGGTTTCGGCTGCTGCGAGTGAGGTAGACGGTGTTAGCTGTCTTGTTCCTAACCCTACGTTCAAAAACCTTTTCTCTTCCAAAACCACCAAGGCCGTTAGCGTAAAGTACGCTCTTGATTCAATGACTATTGAGATGTATGTAAAAATCAAAATGGGCGTAAATATTACCACACTTTGTGAGCAAATTCAGGAAAACGTTAAAAAAACCGTTCAAAATATGACGGGTCATGCGGTTTCAAGAGTAAATATAATCGTTGCTGATATTGAAATTCCCACATAATAAATGATTAAGAGCCGATTTCGGCTCTTTTCTTTTTTATAAATTGAATTGTTTTTCTTGAAATTTTATTCATTTTGTTATACAATAAAATGAATAGTTATAAAAAAGGATGGCGCATTATGTCTCAAACTACTGAACCTAAAATTGAATTAACCCGACGCCAGGCCCGTGAACAGGCCTTTGCTCTTTTGTTTGAGCGTTCTTTTCACGATTGCAGCATTGATGAAATCATTGCCAACGCAGCCGATGTAAGCGAGGTTGTCGTTGATGATTTTGCAGCTCGTGAAGCAAACGGCGTTTATGAATATTTGTCAAATATTGACGAGGTTATATCTGCCAATCTTCGTGGTTGGGCTATTGCAAGAATTTCAAGAGTTGCATTGTCAATACTTCGTCTTGCAGTTTATGAAATTAAATATTCTGAAGAGGTTCCTACAAGCGTCGCTATTAACGAGGCGGTTGAACTTGCTAAAAAGTTCGGTTCTGATGAAGATCCCTCATTTATAAATGGTGTACTTGGCTCTGTTGCCAAGCTTGAGGATGTACAATGATTCTTGGTGTAGATACAAGTAATTATACTACCTCAACCGCATTGTTTGACCTGCAAAGCGGCACTATTCGCAACTTTAAAAAGATGCTTCCTGTTAAACAAGGCGAACGGGGTTTAAGGCAAAGCGATGCAGTTTATCACCATACTGCAAATTTACCCTTGCTGATAGACGATACCTTTTCGTTTTGCAATAATATTGAGTGTGTAGGCGTTTCTACCAAACCGCGAGACGTTGAAGGCAGCTATATGCCTTGCTTTAAAGCGGGCTATAACGTAGCTAATGCAGTTTCAAAGGTGCTTGGCGTTGAGTTGTATGAGTTTTCTCATCAAGCAGGGCACATTGCAGCTGCTTTGTTTTCTGCAAATAAGCTTGATTTGATAGAAAAGTCGTTTGTTGCCTTTCATTTTTCGGGCGGTACAAGTGAAGCACTGTTGGTTACTCCTGATAAAAACACTGTTTTTAATTGTAAGTTGATTGCTGCATCTTCAGATCTTAAAGCGGGTCAGGTGATTGACCGTTGCGGCGTTATGCTTGGTATGCAATTTCCTTGCGGTGCAGAGCTTGAGCGTTTGTCGCAATTATCTGATAAGAATTACAAGGTTAAAACTCCTTATAAAGATGGATTTGTGTCTCTTTCAGGCATAGAAAACAAATTTATTAATATGAATAAAAGCGGTGATCGGCCGTGTGATATCGCAAGGTTTACTATTGATAGTATCTGTTCTGCAGTTGACGTTATGACGCAAGGTATTATCGATACCTATGGCGAGCTGCCTTTAATTTACGCCGGTGGTGTGATGAGCAACAGATATATAAAAGAAAAAATTGTCAGCAAATACGGGGGCTATTTTGCCGAGCCGGAGTTTTCTGCCGATAATAGTGCAGGTGTTGCCGTTCTTGCTGCATATAAAGGCGGGTATATTAAATGAGCGCTACTGTTATTTCTGTATCACAGCTTAATTTATACGTTAAAAGTGTTTTAGAAAACGAATCTGCTCTTAGGTCTGTTTATATTAGCGGCGAAATATCCAACTTTACCAACCATTATTCGTCGGGGCATTTTTATTTTACGCTTAAAGACGATAAATCATCGGTTAAGTCGGTAATGTTTAAATACTCTGCTTTAAAGGTGCAATTTACCCCTCAAAACGGTATGAAGGTTATTTGCCACGGCAGAGTATCTTTATATGAGCGAGATGGATCTTACCAATTTTACGTTGACGATATGCAGCCCGATGGAGTGGGCGCGTTGTTGCTTGCCTATGAGCAACTTAAAGTTAAGCTTTCCAACGCCGGTCTGTTTGATGAAGCTTCAAAACGCCCAATACCGCGTTTTCCTTCAAAAATAGGCGTTGTTACGTCTGCAACCGGCGCCGCCTTGCAAGATATAATTAACGTGCTTTCTCGCAGATATCCAATAGCAGAGGTTTTGGTTTATCCTGCTCTGGTTCAAGGCCAAGATGCTCCTGCATCTATAATTAAGGCCATAAAATCTGCCAATATGCAGGCAGCGGCAGACGTGCTTATCGTTGGTCGCGGCGGCGGATCTATTGAAGATTTGTGGGCTTTTAACGATGAAAAACTGGCATATGCAGTTTTTGAATCAAATATTCCCGTTATTTCTGCCGTTGGTCACGAGATTGATTTTACTATTTGCGATTTTGTTGCCGATTTACGTGCTCCCACCCCTTCGGCAGCTGCAGAGTTGGCTACACCTGATATTTCTGAATTGTCTGTTTATTTATCATCGTTAAGCTCAAGCTTAAAATTTAAATTAAACAGCATAGTTAAAGAAACTCAAAATAAACTGACTAATATTGAAGAGCGCAAATGCTTTGCTTCACCTTTTTCGTTTCTTGACGTTATCAGCGAGCGGCTTGATGCTTTTGAAGAAAAAATTGTTACGGCCGAAAAGTGCGTGGTTGATAGGTGCGGAAACAAGCTTTCGTTGTTAGCTGCAACTATTGACGCTACAAGCCCCTTAAAAACCTTGTCAAGGGGTTACGCTATACCTCGCAAAGATGGAAGAGTACTAAAAAGTGTTAACAACTTTGAAGAGGGTACCGACTTTTCTTTGGCCCTTAGCGATGGCAGTGTGGACTGCAAAGCAACTAAAATTCATAGAGGTGACAATCAATGAATAATAAAACTTTTGCTGAGATGCTTTCTCGCCTTGAAGAAATATCAAAGCTGCTCGACGGGGGCGAGGCCTCTCTTGAAGAGTCTCTTGAATTGTTTGAAGAGGCAAGTAAGCTTATTAAAGAGTGTAATGCAAAATTAACCGATGCAAGATTGAAAATTACAGAGATTGCCGTCGGTTCTGAGGAAAATGTAAATGAATGAGTTTGTTAACGTATATTCGGATTTAATTGAAAACGGATTAAGGCGTCTTGTTCCTAACACCAATACCCGTTATTCCAACCTGCGCGATGCTATAAATTATTCGGTTGCTGCAGGCGGTAAGCGAATTCGCCCTTTTCTAACTTTAGAGTTTTGTAAAGCGTGCGGCGGATTTGAACAGTTGGCTGTTAACTATGCCTGTGCTGTTGAGTTTATTCATACTTATTCGCTTATTCATGATGATTTGCCTTGTATGGATAACGACGATATGCGCAGGGGTAAGCCCTCATGCCACAAAGCTTTTGGTGAAGATATAGCTTTACTTGCAGGTGACGCTTTGCAGCCCTTGGCGTTTAGTGCATTGGCTTTGGCGCCCTTGCCCGATAAACAAAACGTAAGAGCTATTGCCGTTCTTGCCGAATATTGCGGAATTAACGGAATGGTTGGCGGACAAACCGTCGACCTAAACTGTGAGGGTAAGCCCACATCGGCAGAGGACGTTGAACTGATGCACAACCTAAAAACGGGCGCACTTATTAAAGCTGCCTGCGTACTTGGATGTATTGCCGCAGGCGCTTACGATATGATATCGGTTGCTGAAGAGTATGCTTTTGCTATTGGAAAGGCATTTCAAATTAGAGATGATATTCTTGATGTTACTGGCAAAGAGGATTTGCTGGGCAAACCAATTGGCAGTGACAGTCAAAACAACAAAAATACGTTTGTTACCTTATACGGCATGGAAAGAGCGCTTTCTGAAGTTGATGCACTTACACAAAGAGCGATAGATGCGTTGGAACCTTTTGGCGAAAAGGCAAACGGTTTGAAATCGTTGGCATTATATCTTGCCAACAGAAACAGTTGATAGGTGTTATATGGATTTTATATCGTTGATTTTTAAAAATCAGGCACTTTTAAGCGCTTTGTTTTCTTGGTTTTTTGCCCAGCTTATCAAAACGTTGCTTGTGCTGGTTACAACTAAAAAATTTGTTCCTGAGCGTATTTTTGGACCCGGCGGAATGCCCTCGGCCCATTCTGCAAGTGTAACTGCACTTGTTGTATCTATTTGCAGAGTTTCGGGTCTTGATTCTCCTGAATTTGCCATTGCATTTGCTCTTGCCGCTATTGTTATGTATGATGCAACCAGTGTTCGCAGACAGGCGGGCGAGCATGCTAAAGCTATTAATAAAATGGTAGATAAGGTTGATAAAATTGAAGATGACGATGAAGAACTTGATATTAACCAATTAAAAGAGGTTTTGGGTCATACTCCTTTAGAAGTACTTGCAGGTTCTTTGCTTGGTATAATCATCGCAATGTTGGTGCCGATAATTTTCGGTTGATTTTATAAAATGGATGGCTGTTTATGTATTTAGAGAAAATAAAATGTCCCGGCGACATTAAAAAACTTAATACTGAACAACTTAATATTTTATGTGCTGAAATTAGAGAAAAACTTGTTGACGTTATCTCTAAAAACGGTGGGCACCTTGCATCTAATTTAGGTGTGGTTGAGCTTACCGTTGCTATTCACTACGTTTTTGACAGTCCTAACGATTCCGTGCTTTTTGACGTTGGCCACCAAAGCTATGTTCATAAGCTTCTAACAGGTCGTTTTGATAAGTTTGACACCATTAGAAAAAAAGATGGTTTGTCGGGCTTTATGTTCCCACCTGAAAGTGAGCACGACCCCTTCGTTTCGGGCCACAGTTCTAACTCTGTGTCAGCTGCATGCGGTATCGCTTGCGCCAACACCTTAATGGGTAACGACAATTACGTTGTTTCTGTTATTGGCGACGGTGCTCTTACGGGTGGTATGGCCTTTGAAGGGTTTAATAACTCGGGCAGAAGAAAAGACAAAATGATTGTTGTTGTTAACGACAATGAAATGTCTATTTCAAAAAACGTTGGCGCATTGGCTAGGCATTTATCGGGTATTAGAATTAAAAAAGGATATATTCGCACAAAAGCAGGAATCAAAAAAGGTATTGAAAAGATTCCGCTTTTGGGTAAACCGTTAAATCGTTTGCTTATTAAAACAAAACAAATGATTAAAACCGCCTTGTATAATTCTAATTATTTTGAAAGCTTGGGTTATCATTATTTAGGACCTGTAGA
>JAZQSG010000223.1:0-4713 GCA_045630025.1 Acutalibacteraceae bacterium | reverse complement strand
AGCTGCATCACTTATCACTTATTTGCAAAACAACTTAATTTGTGGTATAATTTTAAAAAAGTGAGGTGTATATTATGTCAGAATCGAAGCTTCGGGAACTTTCTATGGACTTCTCTGTTGATATTATTGAATTGGTAAAGCATCTGAAATCTATGAAAGAATCCATTATTGCCAATCAAGTCGGAAGAAGCGGCACGAGCATTGGCGCAAATATCCACGAAGCACAATATGCACAAGGCAAGAAAGATTTCATATCTAAACTCGAAATCGCCTTAAAAGAAGCAAGTGAAACGGGTTATTGGCTCGAACTCTTATACAGAACTAAATATATTGATGAGCAAACATTCAAAACACTTTCTGCAAAATGCACCTCGTTAAGAGCAATGCTGATTGCATCCTGTCGAACTGCAAAGGAGAATGGTAAATGAAAAGATTGTTTTGTCTAACGATAATACTTTTTCTTATTGCTTCTTTAACTGCTTGCGCCGGGATGTCAGTTTCGAATAAAATGTATAATGAAATTTCAAAGCATGTTACTGATCATATGAATTCACTTAATCCTACGGAAGAAAATGAATTTTACAATTATGAAGCAACGGGACTTAGCATTGGTGGAGTATATTACGGATATTATTATTCAGCCGAGAACGAGATCCTCTTACCAGACTTTTATTGCGGAAATGATCTGAAGAAGATACAAAACGATATGTGCGAAGATGATGGTGGCGTATACTTTGGAAAACCTAACAACGGCACGGATTGGTGTTTTATTAAAGAAATTTCGGATAATTGGTATTATTATGAGTTGCACTGGGCTTAAACCAGACTATAGGTATACTTTTGGCGTTTTTTACCTTTCCATAAGGGCTGATTTATACTTTTACAACTTAAAACAAATTAAAGGGGAGTTTAATCGCAAAAGTGTGCCGGCATATGAGAAAACGGCACGCCTCCTCTGCTTAAAAAAGAGTTGATATAACTGCAATTTTGTGCTACAATATCAAACAGAAAAATACGAAAGGCGGCATTTATGCCGAAAGGTGAAGAATATGTTTTGCCCCAAATGTGGTGCTCAGCTTCCTGAAGATGCAACCTTTTGCAGCAGCTGCGGCGAGGTAATGACCGCTGCTCCTGCTCAAGAGCCCGTTGCTTCCACTCAAGAGCCGACAGTTAGCGAGGTTGCGGTACCTGCCGCAAAGAAAAAAGGTAAAAAATTGCCCCTTATTTTGGGTATTGCAGGTGGCTTTGTAGCCGTTGTTGCAATTTTGGCCGTTGTTTTTTACGGTCAGATGCAGGGCTTTATTCTTAAAACCTTCGGCAGCAGCGACGATTACTACAAATACGTTGAAACCATGGCCGCAGAGAAGTCGTCAAACGGCATTGCCCAGCTTTACGGCGTTGCTAACAACGAGTATATGGGCGACGTAGGTAAAGAGATTGAGCTTAAGGTTAACCTTTCAGACGAGGCCCACAACCTTATTTCAAATTATGCCGAGATTGACCTTAGCTGGCTTAAAAACGCAACCGTAAGCATGCGCACCGAAACCAAAAACGGCAACACCAAGGCCCTGGCAAGCATAACCGCATCGGATACCGACGTTGCAAACGTTGTTGCGCTTATCGATTCCGCCAACGGCGAGGGCTACTTTACCATCAAGGGTATGACCGATTATTATCTTGGTTTTGACGCCTATGGAATTGCGCCCAACGAAATCTATTCAGATGCTGAATTTAAAGAAGCATTGCCCACCGATGAAGAGCTTAAAGAGCTGCTGAAAAAATATCTTTTGGTTGCCGTAAACAGCGTTGATAACGTAGAAAAAGACACCAAAACCATTAACGTAGGCGGCATTGAAGAAAAGGTTACCGTGCTTACCCTTCACATTGATGAGGAAGCAGTTGAGCAAATTGCCGACGCCATGCTTAAAGAGATTGAAAAAGACAATCAAATTAAGGGCTATATTGAAGACGTGGCCGAGTATTTGGCTAACAAGGGCTACATTTCAGACGAAAATGCCGACGCCGCATACGAAGAGTTTTTGAAGGGCGTTGAAAAGGGTCTGAAATCTATGGTTAAATCCATAGACGTTGAGGATGATGAAGATTTAATTACCATCACCAACTACGTAAACAGCTCTCATAAAATCGTAGGCCGCATTATTGAGGTTGAAGGTCACGAGCTGCTTTCTTACAAGATTGCTTCTAAAAAGAACGACTTTGCTCTTTATGCCGAGGCAGACAATACCGTTATATCGGGCACCGGCACCAGATCGGGCGCCAAGGTAAGCGGCTCCTTTGATATTGAGGTTGAGGGCACCGCACTGCTTGAGCTTGAGCTTGAAGAGTTTGATATGCTGCAGTTTAAGCAGGGCAATCCTCAGGGCACCGTTAAGCTTTCAATTACCGACGAGGGCTATAAATTGCTGGCCCTTCCCACCGAGGTGGCAAGCGTTATTACCCTGCTTGACCCCACCCTTTGCCTGCAGTTTGACTGTGACGAAGACAGCGACAGAATTGTTGCAGCCCTGCAAAATAAGGATAAAGAAATCTGCAGCTTTGAGGTTAGCGTTAAATCGGTTGAACCGGGCGAAATTGAAATGCCTGACGAAAACGACGTTTGCCCCGAAGAGTACTTTGAAGAATGGATGAACACCGTTGATATGATGAAGTTGTTCCAAAAGCTTTCGGATGCAGGTGTGCCCAACGATCAGCTTACTCAACTGCAAAACAAATTGTTAAACAGCTAATTATTACCTTTAAAGGCGTTGCGGCAAAAAACCGCAGCGCCTTTAATTTTGCCGACATATCCTGCGCTTGCGGTGCATACAATTAACTAACCCTGTTAGGAGTTGATTGAATGCGTGACGATGTGCAGGATAGGGCGGTTGTGCTGGCAGAGTACATAATCGAAACGGGTGCTACCGTTCGTGCCGCCGCAAAGGTTTTTAAAATATCTAAATCTACCGTGCATAAGGACGTGGCGCAACGCCTTAAAAAAATAGACCCCATTCTTTACCGACAGGCGAAGCAGGTGTTGGATACCAACAAAGCCCAACGGCACATCAGAGGTGGGCTGGCCACCCGACTGAAATATGAAAAAATGAAATAAAAAACTCCCGACCGATGTTTTTCGGTCAGGAGTTTTTTGCTTTTTTAGACGGCTTATTTCACAACTGTGAATTTAGACACAAAATATTTCAAAAAAGCCATAAATATCCTCAATATATAGGCGGATAACACTTGCTTTTATTTTCAAAAAATGATATAATAACCCCGATTGGTATGCCTGTTTTTGTGCGGTGTTGCCAATTGGTTAAAACTACAAAATAAATTTTTATAATCATTGACAAAGCGGGCAAGAATTTTTTTCAAAAAAATTCAGCTTTGTCGGTGAGTTTAACTGTGTCTTGGCAAAGTTTCAAACTGCGGAAGGAGATTACTTGTTATGCTGACAACGCAAAACGTTATTGCGGAGCAACAGAGCAACGGCAGTGTAAAATACATAGTAAAAAAGCTTGGCGAAATTAAACCAAAGCCGATGTATAACTTTTTTAAAAGGATGGGCGACTTTGTCATTTCGTTGGTTGCCTTATTGGTGCTGTGGCTACCCATGATTGTTGTTGCCATTATCGTGCGTTGCACCTCTGAAGGCCCCGCCCTTTACAAGCAAGAGCGGGTGGGCCTTAACGGCAAAACCTTTACCCTTTACAAATACCGCTCAATGAGAATAGATGCCGAGGCAGACGGCGCCCAATGGGCTGTGGATGACGACCCCCGTGTAACCAAGCTGGGCCGCTTTATGCGCCTTACCCGATTGGACGAGCTGCCCCAGCTTTTAAACATTCTTAAGGGTGATATGAGTCTTGTGGGTCCCCGCCCCGAGCGCCCCGTGTTTTATGAAAAGTTTGCCGAATATATAGACGGCTTTGATGAGCGGCTTAAGGTTATGCCCGGGCTTACGGGTCTGGCACAAATCAGCGGCGGCTACGACCTTAAACCCGAAGAAAAAATTGATTTTGACATTGAATATATTGAAAAGCGATCGCTTTGGCTTGATGTTAAGCTTATATTCTCAACGGTGGCGGTTGTCTTTTCACACAAGGGAGCTAAGTAAAGATGAAGGTTGCTCTTATAGCAAACGATTCCACATATGTATATAATCTGCGGCTTGAGACCATTCAGGCCCTTTTGCAAAAGGGGCACACTGTTGTTGCCGTTTGTGAAAGGGCAAGTCACGTCGAAAAGCTTGAGCAGTTGGGTGTTAAAATTGTTGACGTGTCGGTAGGCAGGCACAGCAAAAACCCCCTTAACGACCTTAAGCTGATGAGCTTTTACAACAAGGTTATAAAGGATGAAAAGCCCGATTTGGCGCTAACCTTTAACATCAAGCCCAACGTTTACGCCGGCTTTGCTTGCCGCCGCCACAAGGTGCCTTTTCTTGTTAATATTACAGGGCTTGGCACAGCGGTGGAATATCCCGGCCCCATGCAAAAGCTTACGGTTATGCTTTACCGTATGTCGGTTAAGCACGCTGCCTGCGTATTTTTCCAAAACTCTGAAAATATGCAGTTTTTTGAAGATAAGAAAATCATCTGCAAAAAAAGGGTGCTGCTGCCCGGCTCGGGTGTTAACGTAAGCAAATATATCCCTATGGATTATCCCGAAGATTTGCAGTTTTGCTTTGTTGGCAGAATTCTTAAGGAAAAGGGAATT
>JAZQSG010000222.1:0-4262 GCA_045630025.1 Acutalibacteraceae bacterium | reverse complement strand
AGTTGTGGCGGGTTGACCCAATTTGATATAACCAAGACCAACATCATACAAGGTTTTAATCTTACTGTAAATTTTGGGCACGTTTTCAAAAAATGTAAGCGCATCCTCAACGGTCATATCAAGCACATCATATATATTTTTGCCTTTATATTTAATTTCAAGCGTTTCACGGTTATATCTATGACCGTTACAAACATCGCAAGGCACGTAAACGTCAGGAAGAAAATGCATCTCAATTTTTACAATTCCGTCACCCTGACACGCTTCGCATCTTCCGCCTTTTATATTAAACGAAAATCTGCCGCTGTTATAACCCTTCATTTTAGCTTCTTTTGTTTGGGCATATAACTCGCGAATGTCAGTAAACACACCTGTGTAAGTAGCGGGGTTAGACCTTGGAGTTCTTCCGATCGGACTTTGATCAATATTAATTATTTTATCCAAATACTCTTTGCCGTAAATAGCAGAGTGCTTACCATATCTTGTTTTGGCACCGTTTAAATCACAAGCAAGTCGCTTATAAAGTATCTCGTTAACTAATGAAGATTTGCCTGAGCCGGAAACGCCTGTAACTGCTACAAACATACCCAAAGGAATTGTTAAATCAATATTCTTAAGATTATTGTGGCAACATCCCTCTAACGTTAATTTATTTCCGTTACCTTGGCGTCTTTTAGTTGGGATAGGAATAAACCGCTTGCCGGATAAATATGCGCCTGTAATGGATTTTTCGCAGGCAATTATATCATCAACAGAACCTGCGCAAACAACCTCACCGCCATGAGCACCTGCTTCAGGGCCTATATCAACAATATAGTCGGAAGCCCGCATAGTATCTTCATCGTGTTCTACAACTATAACAGTATTTCCAACGTCTCTTAAATGCTTAAGGGTGCTGATTAAGCGCTCGTTATCGCGTTGATGCAAGCCAATGCTCGGCTCATCAAGAATATACATAACGCCTATTAATGAAGATCCGATTTGTGTTGCCAATCTTATTCGTTGACTTTCACCGCCCGACAAAGTGGATGCGCTTCTTGAAAGGCATAAATAATCAAGACCTACGTTTTTCAAAAAACCAAGTCGTGATTTAATTTCTTTTAATATTGCGGCAGAAATAAACTTTTCTCTTTCGTTCAGCTCTAATTTGTCAATAAAATCCAAAAGCTCATAGATGCTCATATTACTAAGAGCATCAATATTCTTATCACCTACTGTAACAGCAAGAGAAATAGGGTTTAAACGAGCGCCCTTACACTTTTGGCACTCACAAACGCTCATATACTCTTCTAATTCGTTGCGAATATATTCACTGGTTGTTTCTTTATATCTGCGGCTTAGATTGTTAACAACGCCTTCAAAATCGGTCATATAACGGCTACCGCCTGCAGCCAACGAGCGTTGAACTGCAATTTTTTCACCGTTAGTGCCAAAAAGTATGGCTCTTTTACCCTCTTCAGAAATGTTTTTGAAGGGGGTGCTCATAGTAAATCCGTATTTTTTAGCCAAACCTTGATAATACATATTGGCTACCGAATTAAATTTATCCATACTGTTCCATCCGCTGGCACGAATGGCGCCTTGCTCTAAAGATAAATTATCGTCACTTACTACAAGCGAAGGGTCAACCGACATTATTACACCAAGACCGGAGCATTCAGCGCAAGAGCCGTAAGGATTATTAAACGAGAACATTCTGGGAGAAAGCTCTTCTACGCTTATATCGTGTTCGGGGCAAGAATAATTTTGCGAGAACAATATTTCATCATCACCCACAACGCTTACAATAAGCAAACCGCCTGAAAGCGACAAAGCAGTTTCAACAGAATCGGTTAAACGAGATTCTATACCGTTTTTAATTACAAGGCGGTCAACAACAACCTCAATGTTATGCTTTTTATTTTTATCAAGTTCAATTTTTTCAGATAAATCAAAAAGATTTCCGTCAACCCTTACCCTTGCATAGCCACTTTTTTTAAGTTGATCAAGTTCTTTAATATACTCGCCCTTACGACCTCTTACAATAGGCGCAAGAATTATAATTCTGCTACCTTCCGGCAAAGAAACTATGCGATCAACAATTTGGTCAACGGTTTGCTGGACAATTTGACGGCCGCACACAGGACAATGAGGAATGCCGATTCTTGCATACAACAATCGCAAATAATCATGAATTTCGGTTACGGTGCCAACTGTTGACCTTGGATTTTTTGAAGTTGTTTTTTGATCTATGGATATAGCAGGAGATAAGCCGTCGATGCTTTCAACATCGGGCTTTTCCATTTGGCCTAAAAACTGCCTTGCATAGCTGGACAAAGATTCAATATATCGCCTTTGTCCTTCGGCAAAAAGCGTATCAAAAGCCAACGACGATTTACCTGAACCCGACAAGCCGGTTAAAACAACTAACTTATCCCTTGGAATTTCAAGATCAATCCCTTTTAGATTATTAACTTTTGCGTTTTTGATAATAATTTTATCAATCGGCATATTACACCTCTTCGCGCAATGCTTTAATTCTTTCTCTTAAATATGCAGCGTGTTCAAATTCTAACAGCTTTGCTGCGTTCTTCATTTCTTTGGTTAAGCGATCTATAAGCTCTGCTCGCTCTCGTTTAGAAAGCTTAGAGGGTGAATTTGTCTTTTTATCACCCTTTGGCGTTATTTCTATTATTTCACGAACGTCTTTAATAATAGTTTGGGGAATAATTCCGTGCTCTTCGTTGTATTTAATCTGTATAGCTCGTCTGCGCTCGGTTTCAGCAATTGCGCGCTCCATAGAGTTTGTTACACAGTCGGCGTACATTATGACTTGACCCTGAGCATTACGGGCTGCTCGACCAATTGTCTGAATTAACGATGTTTCGCTGCGCAAAAAGCCCTCTTTATCAGCATCTAAAATTGCAACCAAAGATACCTCGGGAAGATCTAATCCTTCTCTTAGAAGGTTTATTCCCACCAATACGTCAAATTCACCCAACCGCAAATCTCGCAAAAGCTCCATTCGCTCAATGGTATCAACGTCATGGTGCATATATCTAACCTTAACGTTGCGAGATGATAAATAATCGGTTAAATCTTCGGCCATTTTTTTAGTAAGAGTAGTAACAAGAACTCTTTCTTTTTTAGAAGTACGAAGGTTTATTTCAGAAAGCAAATCATCAATTTGACCGTCGGTCGACTTAACAATAACTTGGGGATCCAACAATCCGGTTGGTCTAATAACCTGCTCTATAGGTTTATCACAATGCTCTGCTTCAAAGGGACCGGGAGTTGCACTAACGTATATAGATTGACCCAACTTAGAATAGAACTCATCAAAATTAAGAGGTCTGTTATCATAAGCCGAGGGTAATCTGAAGCCGTATTCTATTAAAGAGGTTTTTCTGGCTCTATCTCCCCCATACATTCCTCTGATTTGGGGTAGCGTTACGTGTGACTCATCAACAATAATCAAGAAATCGTTAGGAAAATAATCAAGCAATGTAAAAGGCGTACTTCCAGGAGCCCTTCTTGAAAGAACTCTTGAATAATTTTCCACACCTTTGCAGGTGCCAATTTCGCGCAGCATCTCCATATCGTATTCTGTTCGTTGACGTATACGTTGTGCCTCAATCAATTTATTATTTTCTTCAAAATACGCAATTCTTGATTCCATTTCATCGCGAATTTCGGCAAGCGCTCCATCCATCTTTTCACCCGTTACAATATAGTGAGACGCAGGATAAATGCCAATATGAGCCAAAACCTCTTTAATAGCGCCCGTTAAAGGATCAAAGGATAAAATTCTTTCAATTTCATCATCAAAATATTCAATTCTTATCGCAGTATCATTATAGTATGCGGGAAAAACCTCTACTACGTCGCCACGAACTCTGAATTTGTTGCGAACAAAGTTCATATCGTTACGCTCGTATTGCAAATCAATAAGCTTTAAAAGCAACTCATCCCTTGGTTTTATCATTCCGGGGCGCAATGAAATAACCATATTGCGGTAGTCAATAGGGTTACCTAAAGAATAAATAGAAGAAACACTTGCAACTATAATTACGTCGTTTCGTTCCGAAAGTGAGCAGGTTGCAGAATGGCGCAGTTTATCAATTTCATCGTTAATAGCTGAATCTTTTTCTATATAAGTGTCGGTGCCGGGAATATATGCTTCGGGCTGATAATAATCGTAATAGGACACAAAATACTCTACTGCATTTTCAGGAAAGAATTCACGAAACTCACTGCAAAGCTGTGCAGCAAGAGTTTTGTTA
>JAZQSG010000221.1:0-1223 GCA_045630025.1 Acutalibacteraceae bacterium | reverse complement strand
CGTAACCGTTACGCGAATGAAGGAAACGCCAACCGTTGACGCTGCCGTGTTGGAAAAAGTGTGCCGCGTCTTTCACGTTCCTGTTACCTACTTTTTCGACGCCGACGTGTTGGGCGAAGGCGAAAGCGGCGGCAAAACGCTGCACGTTGCAATGTTGGAACAGCAAAACGCAATGTTGCAAAGGTTGGTTGACGAAAAAGAGCGGACTATTCAAATATTGCTCAAGGCATAGGTGTTGGGTGTTGGGTGTTGGTGGTTAGGCATTAGGCATTAGGCATTAGGCATTAGGTGTCGGGTGTTGGGTGTTGGGCAAAAAAAACGCCGTGTGGCAACACGGCTGCGCCCTACGTTGCGCCCGAAACTACTTCAATAGTGCCCTTTGAAGTTGTGCTCCTTGCGGTGGTCGGTGGTTACGTTCCGCACGTCTGCGGCACCTGGCACAAAGATAGCAAACTTATTGTCCGAAGCAATAGCGCAAAACGGCATCGTTGGCGCGGTCAACGCGGCTAAAGTCGGCACGAATATATATGTCGGTAACGCTTCGGCGGCTGTGGCAAAGTGCCATTGCCACATCGTCAAGGCTAACGTTGCAGTCGTTTCGGGCAATGGTTGCCCACGTATGGCGTGCGGCGTAGAATTGCAGGTTGTCAATGCCGCAAAGTGCGCCAATGCGTTTCAAGCCCTTATTCACAGCCTTGTTAAAGTTTTCGGCGTTGCTGTACGTGTGCCTGAAGGCAAAGCCTTTGCCCTTCGGGTCGGCATAGCGGCGGCAAAGGTCGGCGGCAAAGGGGTGCACGGCCACGGTCAACAGTGCGCGGTCGCGGCGTTTGCCCTTCGTCTTGCTGCGGTTGTAGGTTAGGGCGGCGGCGGTTAGTTCGGTAAGGCTGTAAAGGTCAACAGTATTTATGCCGCAAAACATAAACGACAAAAGGAAAATATCGCGTCCGAAGTTGGCTATCGGGTCGGCTGCCTGGCAGTCGGCAATTTGGCGCAGTTGGTCAACCGATAGGGCGCGTTTTTTGGTCGGTTCTGGTTCTGGTATTTTGTAGTGTTCGAAGGGGCTGCGCCTTATTCGCTCCGCGCCGTCGGCGTTAAATTCGTCGATAGCGGCGTTGTAGATTTTTCGAAGGCAACTTAAATACATCTGCACGCCACGGCTGCCAACCTTTGAGCGCAAAAAAGCCTCGTAGCGTTGCAGGAATGGAAGTCGGAGGCCAAGCGGT
>JAZQSG010000220.1:0-7756 GCA_045630025.1 Acutalibacteraceae bacterium | reverse complement strand
GATTTTACCTTCTCTTATGAGCTTGACGGAACAATCGAAAGCAAGATTGAAGCTATTGTTAAAAAGGTGTACGGTGGCAATGGAATCAACGTTATGCCTGCCGCTAAAAAGCAGATTGAGCAGCTTACTAAGCTTGGTTTTGATAAGTGCCCCGTTTGTATTGCCAAAACACAGTATAGCTTTTCTGATGATCCTACCAAACTTGGTGCACCCGACAACTTTACCGTTACAGTTAAGAACGTAAAGGTTTCTGCAGGTGCAGGATTTATTGTTGTGCTTACAGGCGATATTCTTACCATGCCCGGTTTGCCTAAATCTCCTGCAGCAGAACGAATTGACGTTGATGCTGACGGTAAAATCACCGGATTGTTCTAATTAATTGAATTAAGGTATTAATTTTGGGTTATATGCCTTAAAATTGCATTATTTTATCAAAATAGTATTGACACACAATAAAATTAGTGATAAAATTACCTATAATTTAATAGTTAAAGGCTTTGACGAAGAGGGCGTATGCTTCGTTATCCTGCAGAGAGGTGGCGGCTGGTGTAAGCCATCGGATTTAGCTTATGCTTGTAGCTTCTGAGCCGAGAGAAAGAACATCGAATCGATTAGTAGAATCTCTCCGTGATTGCTGCGTAAAAGCATAGGAATTGTTAGATTCCGAGAGTGGCAGTTTATAACTGCAATTTGAGTGGTACCGCGGGTTTGTTTAATTAACGCTCGTCTCAAAGTCATTAACTTTGGGACGAGCGTATTTTCGTCCCTGAATGGAGAAGGATTATGCAACAAATTACAGGTCTTGATTTTAAAATTAAAGAGATGTCTGCTCGTATTCGCGAGCTGCGTGAGCTTGAAAATCTCACTGTCGAAACCATGGCCGCAAAAACAGATGTTACTGTTGAAGAGTATATTAAGTGTGAAGCAGGCGAAAGTGATTTAAACTTTGCGTTTATTTATCGTTGTGCTCTTGCATTGAATGTTAACGTAACCGATATTATTGAGGGTTATAGCCCTAAGCTTAAATCATACACGGTAACTCGTTCCGGTGCAGGTCAGCAGATTTCTAACGCTCATGGAATGACCTATTACAATTTGGCTTACGCTTTCAAAGATCGTATAGCGGAGCCGTTGTACGTTCGCTGTAAATATGACGAATCTGCTCAAAACAAGGATATTGAACTTACTACTCACGCAGGTCAGGAATGCGACCTTGTTATTGACGGTCATCTGATGGTTCAGGTTGGTGAGCACCGCGAAGTATTAGGTCCCGGCGACAGCATTTATTATGATAGTGATACTCCCCACGGTATGATTGCCGTTAACGGTAAGGATTGCCAGTTCTATGCTATCGTTCTTAACCCCACAGGCGAGCCCATTCCCGAGCTTTCAGACGTTAAAAAAGCAGGGGAACCCCGTGTTGTTCGTCGCGATGATAAAGAAAGAATTTATCATAAATACATAGATACCGTTGAGGATGAAAACGGTACTCCCACTTCTATCAAATTTAAAAATACCGAAAACTTCAATTTCGGTTTTGATTTGGTTGATGCTTTGGCTGACAGAGAGCCCGATAAGCTTGCAATGGTGCACATTGGCGCAGACAAGACTGAACGCAAATTCACCTTTAAAGATATTAAGAAGGCGTCTAATCAGTGCGCTAACTACTTCAAATCTTTGGGTATTAAAAAAGGCGATAAGGTTTTACTTGTGTTGAAAAGACATTACCAATATTGGTTTGCTATTATCGCTCTTAACAAGCTTGGTGCTATTGCCATTCCCGCAACCAATCAATTGCTTGAGCACGATTTTGAGTATCGCTTTAAGGCGGCAGGTGTTTCTACTATAATTTGTACCGCTGACGGTGATACTGCTAATCAAGCCGATATTGCTGCCGCTAAATGCCCCGAACTGGTTAATAAGCTTATTGTAAACGGTACCCGTGAGGGCTGGCGCAGCTTTGATGAAGAATATACGCTTTACAGCACACACTTTAACCGCACCGAGACCTCTCCCGGCGGTGATGATTTGATGCTTATGTTCTTCACTTCCGGCACAACCGGTTATCCCAAAATTGCTGCCCATAATTATAAATATGCTTTGGGCCATTTCCATACTGCAAAGTATTGGCACAACGTTGATCCAGATGGATTGCACTTTACTATTTCTGACACCGGCTGGGCAAAAGCCATGTGGGGCAAGCTCTACGGTCAATGGCTGTGCGAAGGTGCAATATTTGTATACGACTTTGATCGCTTTGATGCAGCAGATATTTTGCCGATGTTTGCTAAATATCAGATTACAACCTTCTGTGCACCTCCCACAATGCTTCGTATGATGGTTAAAGAGGATATATCTAAATACGATTTTTCATCTGTTCAGCATATGACTACTGCAGGTGAAGCTCTTAACCCCGAGGTTTACAGACAATTTGAAAAAGCAACCGGACTTCAGATTATTGAGGGCTTTGGTCAAACTGAAAGCACTATGATAATTGGTAATATGGTTGGTGCCGACCACAAAATCGGTTCAATGGGTAAAGCAGCCCCCATCTATGACGTTAAGCTTCTTGATAGCGAAGGAAACGAGGTTGCAGCAGGTGAAACCGGTGAGATTTGCGTAAGAGTTGCCGAAGGCGCTCCTTGCGGCTTGTTTGTCGGTTATTACAACGATCAAGAAAAAACCGATGAGGTTTGGTATGACGGATATTATCACACAGGCGATGTTGCTTGGTGCGATGAAGACGGCTTCTATTGGTACGTTGGCCGTATAGATGACGTTATTAAATCATCCGGTTATCGCATTGGACCCTTCGAGATCGAAAGCGTTATTATGGAGCTTCCTTACGTTCTTGAGTGTGGCGTTTCTGCTGCTCCTGACGAGGTTCGAGGCCAGGTTGTTAAAGCAAGCATTGTTCTTGTTAAAGGCACCGAACCCACCGAAGAGCTTAAGAAAGAAATTCAGGCATACGTTAAAGAGCATACAGCACCTTATAAGTATCCCCGAATTGTTGTCTTTAAAGACAGCTTGCCAAAGACGGTAAGTGGTAAGATTCAACGTAATAAGCTGTAAGGTGTTACTATGATTGATTTTAAACGTATTACCTTGTTGTGCGGTCATTACGGTAGCGGTAAAACCAACGTTGCTGTTAATATAGCACTTTGCCTAAAACGCAATTACGATAAGGTTGCCGTTGCTGATTTGGATATCGTAAATCCTTATTTTAGAACTAAAGACAGCTCTGAAGAATTCGAATCAGCAGGTATTCGGTTAATTTGTTCTGAATATGCAAACAGCAACGTTGATATTCCTGCACTTCCTCAAGAAATGTATGCAGTTACCGATGACAAAGAAACACGCTTTGTTATTGACGTTGGCGGAGATGATCGCGGCGCATTGGCGTTGGGCAGATTATCAGATAAAATTATTGATGAAAACAATTACGAAATGTTGCTTGTAATCAATAAATATCGCCCCTTAACACCCGATGCAATTTCTACTGTTGAGGTAATGCGAGAAATAGAGTATGCAGGTAGAATTAAATTTACAGGCATAGTTAACAACTCTAATCTTGGTGATCAAACTTCTGCTGATGACGTGCTTGCTTCTGTTGCTTACGCTAACGAGGTTTCAGAATTAACCAATTTGCCTATTTTAATGACCACTGTAAAGGCATCAATTTATGATGAGCTTTCAGATAAAATTGATAACTTGTTTGCTTTGACGTTACAAGATAAAATCATTAATTAGTTGTAGCGGCTTTAATAGAAAAGTCTTATGTCGCAGAGATTTTTCTTAATAATTGCGACGGAATGGAGAATTTTTATGGCAAAATTAACTTTTAAGACCGATCTTTGTAAGGGATGCGGACTTTGTGTGGATGCATGTCCCAAAAATCTGCTTCAGCTTGCACCTGAAAAAATTAATAAAAAAGGCCACCATCCTGCGGAAATTACCGATGAGGCGGCCTGTGTTGGTTGCGCATCATGTGCTATGATGTGCCCTGATTGCATTATTAAGGTTGAAAGGTGAGTGAATTACAATGTCTAATAAAGTTTTGATGAAGGGTAATGAGGCAATTGCTGAAGCAGCAATTATTGCAGGTTGCCGACATTACTTTGGTTATCCTATAACTCCTCAAACCGAAATTGCAGCATATATGGCTAAGAAGATGCCTAAAATCGGCGGAACCTTCTTGCAAGCAGAAAGCGAAATTGCAGCTATTAATATGGTTTATGGTGTTTCTGCAACAGGTAAAAGAGTTATGACCTCATCTTCAAGCCCCGGTATCGCTCTTAAGAGTGAGGGTCTGTCTTATCTTGCAGGTGCAGATTTGCCCGCACTTGTTGTTAACGTTCAGCGTGGTGGACCCGGTTTGGGTGGTATTCAGCCCAGCCAGTCTGACTATTTTCAGGCAACCAGAGCAGGTGGCCACGGCGATTTTAGAATGATCGTTCTTGCTCCTGCTTCTGTTCAAGAAATGGCTGAGCTTACTGTTAAGGGCTTTGATCTTGCTGATAAATACAGAATGACTGCTATGATTCTTGCTGATGGTACCATGGGTCAGATGATGGAGCCCGTTTCTCTTGATTTTGATATTGCCGATGCCGTTGAAAAGCCCTGGGCAACAACCGGTACTAATAAAGAAAGAGCTCACAACGTTGTTAACTCTTTGTTCCTTGCTCCTGAAAAGCTTGAGCAATACAACTTTGAGCGTTTTGAGCGTTATAAGAAAATTGAAGAGACCGAAGCTTTGTATGAAGAATATATGATGGATGATGCAGAGTATTGCGTTGCCGCTTTCGGTATTGCTGCTCGTGTATCCAAAAACGCTATCAACGAAGCCAGAAAGCAAGGAATAAAGGTAGGTCTTATTCGTCCCATTACCTTATGGCCTTTCCCTGTAGCTCCTTTTGCAAAAGCTGCAGATAAGGTTAATGGAATTATTTCTGTTGAGCTTTCAATGGGTCAAATGATTGAAGATGTTAAACTTGCTACTAGCTGCAAGGTTCCTGTTGAGTTGTGCAACCGTGTTGGCGGTATGATTCCTTCTCCCGAGCAGGTTCTTGACGCTATAAAGAAAATGGCTGAAAACGGAGGTGCTAAATAATGGCTGTTGTATTTGATAAACCTAATGCACTTACCGATGCACCGTTGCATTATTGCCCCGGTTGTACTCACGGTATTGTTCACAGATTGGTTGCTGAAGTAATTGACGAGCTTGGTATAGAGGGTAAAACAATTGGTGTTGCACCGGTTGGTTGCTCTGTTATGGCTTACGATTATTTTGCTTGTGATATGATTGAGGCCGCTCACGGCCGCGCTCCTGCTGTTGCTACCGGTGTTAAGCGCTCTGATCCTGACAATCATATTGTTTTCACCTATCAAGGCGACGGTGAGTTAGCTTCTATCGGTATGGCCGAAACCGTTCATGCAGCTGCAAGAAATGAAAATATAACCATTATTTTCATAAACAATGCAATTTACGGTATGACCGGCGGGCAGATGGCTCCTACTTCATTGCCCGGCCAGGTTACTCAAACCTCTCCTTACGGTCGTGATCCTAAGTTGTGCGGATATCCCATTAAAGTTTGCGAAATGCTTTCAGAGCTTGAGGGCCCTGAATATCTTGAGCGTGTTACCGTTAACAGCGTTAAGAATATCAGAAGCGCAAAGAAAGCTATTAAAAAGGCATTTCAGAACCAGGTGGATGGTAAGGGCTTTTCATTGGTTGAGGTTGTTTCATCTTGCCCCACCAACTGGGGTATGACTCCTCAAGCTGCTCTTAAGTGGATTGATGAAAAAATGTTGCCTTATTATCCCTTGGGCGTTTATAAAGACAGATCTGCAGATAAGGAGTGATTTTGATGAGTACAAAACAAATATTGCTTTCAGGTTTTGGCGGTCAAGGAATCCTTTTTGCAGGTAAATTCCTTGCTTATAAAGGTCTTATTGATGACAAGCAGATAAGCTGGTTGCCTTCATACGGCCCCGAAATGCGTGGCGGTACAGCAAGCTGCGGCGTTATAATTAGTGATGAACCCGTAGGTTCTCCCATTGTTTCTAACCCTGATATACTTGTTGCAATGAACTTGCCTTCACTTGACAAGTTTGAATCTGCCGTTGTTCCCGGCGGTATAATCTTTGCCGATTCCACCTTGATCGAACGCAAGGTTAATCGCGATGACGTTACCGTATATTATATTCCTGCTACCCGTCTTGCAAGTGATAACGGTATGCCCACACTTGCCAATATGATTATTGTTGGTAAAATTTTAAGTGTTCTTAATGAGTTTGAAGCTGATAGTGTAAACGCTACCTTGGCAAAAGTAATTTCTGCCAAGCGCGCCGATATGCTTGATATCAACCTTAAAGCACTTAAAATTGGTGCAGACTTTGAATAAGGAGAATTGGTTATGAATATCTCTTTTACTAAAACCACATCACCTAAGGTAAAGCCCGAAGCCAGCACCTTAGGATTCGGTAAAAATTTTTCCGACCATATGTTTTTAATGGATTATTCCAGAGATAAGGGTTGGTACAATGCTCGTATAGTGCCTTTTGCAAATATTTCGCTTCATCCTGCATCCACCGTGTTGCATTACGGTTCTGAAATATTTGAAGGTCTTAAGGCATATCGTCGTGCAGACGGTAAGGTTCAGTTGTTCCGTCCTATTGAAAACATTCGCCGTCTTAACAACTCTGCAGATCGTTTGTGCTTGCCCCAGATTCCTGAGGATTTAGCATTTGAGGTTTTGACTGAGTTTGTTAAGGTTGAGCAGGATTGGACTCCTTCTGAGCCCGGTACTTCACTTTATTTGCGCCCCTTCTTGTTTGGTAACGATGAAACTTTGGGCGTTCATGCTGTACATAATGCAACCTTTGCAATTATTGCCTCTCCTGTTGGCAGCTATTACAAAGAGGGTATAAACCCTGTTCGCATTATGATTGAAGACGAAGACGTTAGAGCTGTTCGCGGCGGTACCGGTTATGCAAAGTGTGGTGGTAACTACGCTGCAAGTAATCGAGCAGGTGAGAGAGCCGAGCAAAAGGGTTATTCTCAGGTTTTGTGGCTTGACGGTGTTGAGCGCAAATACATAGAAGAGGTTGGCGCTATGAACGTTATGTTCAAAATTGCAGGCGAAATTGTTACTCCTATGCTCAGCGGCTCAATTTTGCCCGGCATTACCAGAAAATCTTGTCTTGAGGTTTTGCGCAAAGAGGGATACAAGGTTAGCGAAAGACTTCTCAGCATTGACGAGCTTAGTGAAGCAATGGCTAACGGAACTCTTGAAGAAGCTTGGGGATGCGGTACTGCAGCCGTTATTTCTCCCATCGGTGAGCTTTGCTATAAAGATAAAAAGTATATTGTAAACAACGGCGAAATCGGTGAGGTTACACAGCATCTTTACGATACTCTTACCGGCATTCAGTGGGGCAAAATTGAAGACACTTTTGGCTGGATTCAACCTATTGAATAAAATCAAATTAACTATTGACAAAACCGTCTGTGTGTGCTAATATAGTCACATATTTTAAATGCTATGAAGGAATTATTCTTTATTTTACGGCGTTTCAGAGAGTCGGCG
This sequence comes from Acutalibacteraceae bacterium, assembly GCA_045630025.1. Classification (GTDB taxonomy): domain Bacteria; phylum Bacillota; class Clostridia; order Oscillospirales; family Acutalibacteraceae; genus RGIG2206. Next base: position 167 of record JAZQSG010000220.1, on the reverse strand, counting down.
TTTGGTGCGAGCCGATACAAGGTTTTTAAAGAAGTCTCGTTCCGGAGCAGAGTTGCCAAATGCATTTGCTAGTAGGTGACTACGGTTTGTCCCGTTATCATGACAAAGAACTTGTTAGAGTTCTGTGAGTTGACCATTAAATTGGTAAACAGGGTGGTACCGCGAAG
>JAZQSG010000219.1:0-4498 GCA_045630025.1 Acutalibacteraceae bacterium | reverse complement strand
GGCTCTCAGATCCGCGGCCATTGCCGTAATACGTACATACGGAACCCCACTCCTCGGTGATCCCGTGGTCTTTATTGATCAGATTCTTCTCTATGACGCCTTTATCGAGGGCAGCTATAACGATTACGGCGTAAGCAAGCTTATATCAAAAGAGCTTATCGACAAAGAGTTTGCCGAAACCTCTTTTTCTGCCTCCCTGCTCACCGCCCTTTTGGACGAGCCCAAAGAGGCACAACTGGCATACGAGCTTTTAAAGAAAATTAAGGAGGGCAAGTGATATGAAAATCACCAATGTATCCTGCACACAGTTTGCAGGGGTGCGTGACTGTAACGTTGCCCTTACCCGGGGAATAAACGTAGTTTTCGGCAAAAACGAAAGCGGCAAATCCACCTTGGCCAATCTTATCGGGCGTACCTTTTTTCAAAACGCCCACCTTGACCGCCGTACCGACAAAAGCTTTTTCGACCTTTATTTTCCTGCCGCCGTACAGGGTGGCTTTGCAGGGGATTTTGCCGACGGCAAAATAACCTTCGAAACCGAAAAGGGCAGCTTTACCCTTACAAAAGAGTGGGGCGCAGAGCCAAGATGCATTTTGTCTACCCCCCAAGGAATTATACGCGACCCCGAAACCGTTAACGCCATAATAAAAGAGGCCCTGCTTTACGGCGAGGGCGTTTACAGCGATATGCTTTTTTCGGCTCAGCGTAATGGGGATGCCGCCCTGCAGAGCTTGCTGGATGTAACCAAGCGCACCTCTGCAAAGCAAGAAATAACCGACGCTGTATCCCGCACCTTTGCTGAAAGCGACGGCGTATCGTTAGATAAAATTGAAGAGGCCATTGCCGCAAAAATTGAAGAAATAGCAGGCAAGCATTGGGATTTAGAGCGCGGCGTGCCTATGCGCAAGGCAGGCCGTTGGGCAAACGGCTTGGGCGAAATTCTGAAGGCCTATTACGCCCTTGAGGATGCCGACAGGGTGGTTGCCGAGCTTGCCCAATTAGAGCAAGAGGCCGAAACCGCCTCTGCCGCTTACCTTAAAGCTGACGAAGCCACCCAAAACGCCGAAAAGCAGTGCGAACGGTTTGCCGCTTTTGCAGGTCGCCTTACTTTGCAAAGCGAGCGCAAAAAGCGCCTTGCACAGCTTGTTGAGCGGTTAAACAAGCTTAAAGAGGATTTGGCTTGCTGGCCCCGCCTTGAGACGGGCCTGCAAAAGGGCAAAAATCTGCAGCTGCTTGAAACCTATCAAAACGCCAAAAAGGTTATGGATTGGATAACCGATTACGACCGCAGAGTTCAGGGCCACGCCATTCCCACCACCCAAGAAATTGCAGAGGTGCGCCGCGCCCTGCGGGAGCTTGACCTTTGCCAAAACAAGCTTGGCGGAATGAACGTTACCGCCCTTGTTAAAATGCTTGGCGACCACACCGCCAAAATCACCTCTCTTACCACAGGCGCCCCCATAACTATTGAAGAGGGCAGGGCAAATTTAAGCGAGGCGGTTAAAATCTCTATCGACGGAGTAATGGATTTACAGCTTACCCCTGCCGATATTGACCTTAACCAAATCAACGCCACCATTGCACAGCTTAAAGGGGCGGTGGCACAGATTTTTGCCCGTTATTCGGTAGAATCCCTTGAGGGGTTAGAGGAATACGCCGCCAAAATGGCCGAAGCCGCCAACAAGCGTGAGCGTGCGGCCGACCGCCTTGAATCGGTTTTGGGCGGCACCGCCTTTGAAGTGCTGCAAAAAGAGGCAGAGGCATTGCCTGCCACCCTCAGAGATAGGGCAGAGGTTGCCAAAGATATTGAGGGGCTGTGCGGCGCAGAGGATATTTCAACCTTCGTTGCCGCAAAGGACGCCGTTTTTAAAAATCTGCAAAACCAATACGGCTCTTTGCAGCAGCTTGCCGACGAGGTGGCACAGCTGGAGGGCGAGGTGCAAAAGGCAACCCTTTCTCTTTCACAGCAAGAGGATATCCCCAACGAATATCTTGCCCTGCAAGACCCCGAGCAGCACCTTGAGCATTTGCAAAACGAGCTTAAGCAAAGGCGCGCCCTGCGCGAGTTGGCGCTAACCGCCAAAACCGCCGCAACAGGTCGTTTGGAGGGCTACCGTGAGACGGTGTCGGGTGACCTTGCCGAGGATGCCAAGCGAGCCCAAAGCCGCTTTGACGAGCAAAAAAACCTGCTTGAGCATTGGCTGCACATCGCTCACGTGTTTAATCAGCAAAAAGAAAAGCTTGACGCCAATCCTATGGAAGGTATTGCCGCCTGCTTTACCGATTATTTGGGCAAAATTTCGGGCGGCAGGGTAACCTCTCAGTTCCCCGATGCCGACCGACTTAGCATCAACCTTTTCAGCAACGACCGTGCCGTGGATTACGCCAAGCTGTCAGAGGGCACTAAAGAGACGGTTTATCTTGCCTTCCGCCTGGCGGTGCTTGACCACCTTTTCCCCAACGGCGGCGGAGTAATAATATTTGACGACCCCTTCACCGATATGGATGCCGAGCGCACCGCTCGCTCTTGCGAGCTGATAAAGCAGTGCGCCCAAAAGCACCAGGTTATTTTCTTAACCTGCAAAGAGGAATATATACCCCTGCTTGAAGGCAATCTGTTAAGGTTTTAAAAAAAGGATGTGTAGACCCTTGTCTACACATCCTTTTTGTTATAATTTTTCAGCTATTTCTTTAAGATATGCTTTAAATTGCTCGCCAATTTCGGGGTGCTTAAGCGCCACCTCAATTTGTGCCTGCATAATACCCAGCTTGTTGCCCATATCGTAACGGGTGCCAATATAATCCACCGCCATCATACCCTTTTCGCGGGCAAGGGTGGCCATGGCGTCGGTCAGCTGAATTTCGCCCCCTGCACCGGGAGGGGTGTTGTCTAAAATATCAAAAATTTCGGGGGGCAAAACACAGCGGCCCAAAATCGACCAGTTAGACAAAATTTTGTCGGGGGTGGGCTTTTCAATCATATCCGACACGGTCATAATTCTGTCGCCCACGGGCTCTACCTTAAGGGAGCAATATTTTGAAACGTCGGCCATAGGCACCTGCTTAACGCCTACGGTGCCCTTACCGTATTGCTCGTAAACCTTGCAAAGCTGACCCGTTACGGGTTGGTCTGAAATTATTACGTCGTCACCGTAAAGCACGGCAAAGGGCTCGTTGCCCACAAAGGAGCGGGCGGCCAATACGGCGTGGCCCAAGCCCTTGGGTTGGTGCTGACGTATAAAATGAATATTGGCAAGGTTGGCAAGACCGGCCACTCGGTCGGCCTCTTCGTTGCGACCTTTTTTTCGCAACAAATCTTCCAATTCGTAAGAGTGGTCAAAGTGGTCTTCAATAAGCCCTTTGCCACGGTTGGTTATAACAATAATATCGGTTATGCCTGAAGCAACCGCCTCTTCAACAATATACTGAATAGCCGGCTTATCTACAAGGGGCAGCATTTCTTTCGGCATAGATTTTGAGGCAGGCAGCACTCTTGTGCCCAAGCCCGCCGCAGGAATGACGGCCTTTGTTACCTTCATAAATAAAACTCCTTTTAGTCAATGGGGCAACGGCTTGTCCCTTTTAACTAACCCTATGATATAAAATAGTTGAGAATTAAATTAGATATCAAATTCATACCATACATAATGGCAGCGGCACTAAAAATGTTGCACCCGCCTGCCGTGGCAATTGCAGAGGCCTTATCGGTAATGCGCTCGTCGGCTTTAATTTCGGAAATGCGCTTTGATACGCGCTTGCGGTAAAGGTGGTTGCCGAAGCGTGCAACAATAAGATGAATACCCACCGTAATGCCAATGCCCACCAAATAAAGCACCCAGGCAAAGAGGGGAATGGATTGCACCATATCAAAAATTTGCTCGGTTGCTTGGGGCGTTTGCCTTAACAAATCGTTAACGTTAAGGTTGTTGGCAGACAGATAGTTATAAAAGGATACGCTCCAGGGTGCCTGCAAAAGGGTAGCCAAAAGAGAAAACAGCACAACCACAAAACCCTCGCGATAGCACTTGCGGAAGAAAAGCCACACGTAGGTTAACAAAAACGCGGCCCAGTTCCAACCCGTTTTGCGGTTGCCGTCACGCAAGGTTACAAAAACGGGTATGTAGTGCTGGGTGTTTACCCTAACGTAGCTTGCAACCTCGCTTACGGGGTGACCGTCAAGCTCTGACGAGGGGTCAACGCCGCCGTAGGGGTCAAAGCCGGGAATGGTGGATACAAAGCGACCTGCGTTAAAGGAGCCGCGCTGATCGTCGGGCTTTACGAAGGGGGTGCCGCAATAGGGGCAAAAGAGGGTATCGCTGGTAGAGCGCTTGCCGCACTTTTCACACACGTGACCGTCGCGGTCAAGGGGAATGCCTTGGGGGCGCGGCTCTTGAGTGGGCTGCTCGGCTTGGGGCTGCTCCTCCTGCTGAGGTTGCATACCGTGGGCGGCCTTGTTGGCACACTCGCCAAGCTTGTTATAGCACTTTCTGTGATGGGG
>JAZQSG010000218.1:0-6490 GCA_045630025.1 Acutalibacteraceae bacterium | reverse complement strand
CGCTTTTGAAACCGAAGAGTTTTATCTTAAAAGCGAAGACGAGATGCTGTCGCTGTTTAGCGACGTGCCACAAGCAATAGAAAACACTCAGCGCATAGCTGATATGTGTAATTTTGAGTTTAAGTTTGGCAATACAATACTGCCTCACTTTGATATTGGCAATCGTGATCACCTTGAATATTTTACAAATTTGTGCCACGAAGGCCTTAAAAAGCGTTATCAAAATATTGATGATGAACTAACCGAACGTCTAAATTATGAAATTTCAATCATCAATCAAATGGGATTTGTAGACTACTTTTTGATTGTTGCCGATTTCGTTAACTTTGCCAAAAACAAGCACATTCCCGTTGGCCCCGGACGAGGAAGCGGTGCAGGCAGCTTGTGTGCCTATTGTATGGGCATAACCGATATTGATCCTATAAAATATCATCTGCTGTTTGAGCGCTTTCTTAACCCCGAGCGAGTTACAATGCCCGATTTTGATATTGATTTTTGCCGTGACAGAAGGCAAGAGGTTATTGATTACGTTGTAAGTCGATATGGGGCCGACAGGGTTTCGCAAATAATTGCATTTGATACCTTGGCTGCAAGAGCAGCAGTAAGAGACGTTACCCGTGCGTTGGGCTTTCCTTATTCAGAAGGGGATAGCGTTGCAAAGCTTATTCCAAAGGTTGTTAATATGACGTTAGAAGAAGCGCTTGAAGAATCTAACGAGTTAAGGCAGCTTTATTATCAAAGCGAGCATGCAAGAAAAATTATAGATTTTGCAAAGCGCATTGAGGGTATGCCCAGAAACGTCACAAAGCACGCTGCCGCCGTTGTTATAACAAGGGAAAAGCTATTTGACTACGTGCCGTTGGGAAAAAGTGACGAGTCGGTTGTTACACAATACTCTATGACGGCCATTGAACAGCTTGGGTTGTTAAAAATGGACTTTTTGGGCTTAAGAAACCTTACGGTTATAGATAACGCTCAAAAATTAATAAAACTTAAAAATCCCGATTTTGACATTAATAAAATACCTCTTGATGATAAGGCGACCTTTAAAATGTTTTCTGCGGGCAATACCGACGGTGTTTTTCAGTTTGAGTCGGCAGGCATTAAAAAGGTGCTTTCGCAGCTGAAACCCGACCGAATTGAGGATTTGATAGCCGTAACCTCTTTGTACCGTCCGGGCCCCGTTAAAAGCATACCCCAATATATAGAAAACCGTTACAAAACCAAAATTGAGTATAAGCACCCCCTGCTTGAATCAATTTTGGGGGTTACCTTTGGCGTGCTTGTTTATCAAGAGCAGGTAATGCAGGTTTTCAGAAGCTTGGCGGGTTACTCCCTGGGCAGAGCCGATATTGTTAGAAGGGCTATGGCTAAAAAGAAGCATGACGTTCTTGAAAACGAACGGCACAGCTTCATTTATGGCGACAGCGAGTGTTGCGGCGCGTTGAAAAACGGAGTTGACGAGTCACTTGCTAACGAGATTTTTGATGAAATGATGTCGTTTGCATCTTATGCATTCAACAAATCTCACGCAGCAGCATATGCTCACGTTGCATTTCAAACGGCCTACCTTAAGTGCCACTACAAGGCCGAATACATGGCGGCATTGATATCAAGCGTGCTTGATTCTGCCGAAAAAACCGCCTTATACGTGGGCGAATGCAAAAGAATGGGTGTTGCTTTATTGCCTCCTGATATCAACCGCTCTTCATCTGGATTTACTGTTGAAAACGGCGCTATAAGAGTGGGTTTGCTTTCGGTTAAAAATTTGGGCAACAATTTAATTGACCGAATTATTAACGAGCGTAAAATTGGCGGTAATTATAGCGGCTTTTGCGATTTTTGCACACGGTTGAGCAGCAGCGATATTAATAAGCGTGCGCTTGAATCGCTGATTTTATCGGGCGCATTTGATTCATTCAACCCCAATCGCAGGCGCTTTGTTGAATCTATTGATAGCATAATATCCTCTTGTTCAGATAAGTTTAATCGTAAGATGGTTGGCCAGGTTGGCTTGTTTGATGAAAACAATTTTGATATTTGTGACGATTCATCCTTGCCAAATTCTGCCGATTACCCACGCGAGGTAAGATTGCAATATGAGCGTGAGTATACTGGCTTTTACGTTTCAGAACATCCTATTGCTGCATTTAAAGGTCTTGCCAAACAAGTTAAGGCCGTTAATATATCTGATATTACGTCAAATGAAGATGGATATAAATACGACGGAAAAGACGTTGTGCTTGTTGCGCAAATCACCTCTTTCAAGGTGCGCACAACCAAAAGCGGCAAGCAAATGGCTACCGCTGCCGTTGAGGATTGTACCGGCTCGATTAACGCCACCTTCTTTACAAATGCGCTGGTTAAATTTGGCGCAATAGCCAAACCGGGTGCGTCGCTTGTGCTTCGCGGCAGCATATCCTGCTATGAAGAGCGTTCGCCGGAATTGGTTGTTTTCAGTGCAGAGATTGCAGTGCCCGTACAGGCAAAAATCGCTGAAGATGACGGGCAAAGTAAGCTGCTTATATCGGTTGATAACACAACCGATAGCAGGTTTGGCAGGGTAAAGGCGCTGTTGTCTATTTTTGAGGGCGAAACCGACGTTTACTTGCTTGATCGCTCAACGGGTAAAAAGTTTAAGGCGCCTCAATCGATGCGCGTTTCAGTTAATCAACCAATGCTTGATGAGCTTGAAAATATTGTTGGTAAAAGTAATGTGAAATTGTTGCATTAATATGTAATATAGTCTCATTTGATTGACATTCTCACTCTTTCATATTATATTAAATTGAATGCATTTATTTATTATTCACGAGGTGTTTTTATATGAGTATTAAAACGATTGGTGTTTTGACCAGCGGCGGCGACTCTCCCGGTATGAACGCTGCAGTTCGTGCTGTTGTTCGCACTGCTATTGAAAAGGGTATTGCCGTCAAAGGCGTTATGCGCGGCTACACCGGGTTGATTGAAAACGATATTGTTGATTTAAATCTTCGCTCGGTTTCTGATATTATTCATCGCGGTGGTACTATCCTTTATACCGCACGTTGCCCCGAATTCAAAACTGAAGAGGGCTTGCAAACCGCTATTGCCAACTGCAAAAAGAACGGCATTGAGGGCATCGTTGTTATTGGCGGCGACGGCTCTTATCGCGGTGCACGTGATTTGTCAGAGCGTGGTATACCTTGCGTTGGTATTCCCGGCACAATCGATAACGATATTTCTTCAACCGATTATACAATTGGCTTTGATACTGCCGTTAACACCGCTATGGAAATGGTTGATAAACTTCGCGACACCGCTCAGTCTCACGACCGTTGCACCGTTGTTGAGGTTATGGGCAGAAGAGCCGGCTATATGGCTTTGCACACCGGTATTGCCGTTGGTGCAACCGCTGTTCTTGTTCCCGAGGTAGAGTGCGACTTCCAAAAAGACGTTATTGAGCGCATTAAGAAAACCCAGGTTATGGGCAAAAAGCACTTTATCGTTGTTGTTGCCGAAGGCGTTGGTAACGTTGAAGGCATTGCCGAGCAGATTTCTCGCGGCTGCAACATTGAAGCACGCGCCACCATTCTCGGTCACGTTCAACGTGGTGGCTCTCCCACCGTGCGCGACCGTGTTATCGCCAGCACTATGGGTCACAAGGCCGTTGATTTGTTGGCAGAGGGTATTGGTAACCGAGTAATGTGCATGGTTAAAGATGAAATTGTTAATAAAGACATTTTTGAAGCTCTTAACGAAAAGAAAGAGTACGAGTTTACTCTTCACAGAATTGCAGATACCATCTCTATCTAATAAAACAGGCACTGATATAAAAATCAGTGCCTTATTTTTATTCATATGAATTTTTAAATTGTTTTGGTGTAAGCTTCGTTTTTGATATAAATGCCCGATAGAAGGTTGAGTAATCACCAAAACCGCATTTTTCCGCCGTTTCATTGGCGGTCATTCCCGACCTTATTAAGCGCCGGGCCAAAGCGATTCTTTTTGATAAAATATAGTCGTATATAGTTAGCTTTGTGTATTCTTTAAAGCGTCTGTTCAAATAAAATTTACTTACAAAAAACTCGTCACAAATATTATCAAGAGATAATTGCTCGGTGTAATGTGAGTTTATGTACTGTATAACCGACGAAATCAAATTGTCTTCATAAGATACAGGCAGCTTTGCCGATTTATCAAATTTATTACCCAAGCTGTAAATAAATGAATTTAGCATCGTCAGCTTATAGCAATCTTGATTGTTTTGCAAAATTTCTAAAGCCAAATTTTTAATGAATATAAATTCATTACCGCTGTAATTAAGTAAAAAGTTATACTCGTGGCGATATTTTTTATATTGTCTGTTCAGCTCTTCGTCCATTTCGGTAAGTTTGTCAATATATCCCGGGGCAAGGTTTAACACTATGCGCTCGTATTTTTTGCCATCGGAATAGTTTACGACCGATTGATGCATCTTGCCCGGGGGGATGACGATAATGTCGCCAAGTACCATATCATAAACCTTGTCTTCAACGTAATAGGTTACGTCACCGTCAAGGTAAATGTAAATTTCCCAGTTGTCGTGGCAATGGAATTCGCATACGAATTGACCTGCGGTTGTTGACCTAAATCCCGAAAACGCATTGTCTATTCTTGAGCGAATAGCGCTTACTTTTACCGAATTGTTACTCATTTTATATCACCGATATAAATTATATATTATAAAGTCAATTTTTGCAATGTTTTTAGCAAATTTTGTAATATTAATTGCTTATAAATTTTGATAAAATTATAACAAAAGGAGCGATGATTATGAAGGTTGGCGTTCAAGGTTATACAATTAGAAAGTTTTGCCAAGATGAAAAGTCATTGGCAGAATCTCTTAAAAAGGTAAAAGACATCGGTTATACTTCAATTCAGGTTTCAGGTTTTGCAGGTGTTGCCCCCGAGGTTATCAGATCTATTTGCGATGAAAATGGGCTGCAGATAATTTGCACTCACACCAATGCCGACCGCATTTTGGAAGATACCGATAACGTTATAAAAGAGCACGAAACATTTGGCACTCGCCACGTTGGTATCGGTATGATGCCTGTAAGGTATAGGTGGAGTCTTGACGGCACAAAAGCATTTATTAAGGATTTTTCTGTTGCTGCCGATAAGCTTGCTGAAAAGGGTATGAAGCTTCATTACCACAACCACGGTAACGAAATCACCAAGTGCGGCTCTTTAACTATGCTTGAAATAATGGCCGAGCTTACCGATCCTGAAAAATGGGGCTTTATATTTGATACATATTGGTCACAGTTTGGCGGTATGTGTCCGGCCCAGATGATGTATAAGCTTCAAGGCAGAATTGATGTATGCCACTTTAAAGATCTGCTTTACACCGCAGACGAAAACGGTGACGGCAATTTTTATCACCACTTTGCACCTGTTGGCAGCGGTTCAATCGCTTGGGACGAGGTGCTTGAGGCCTGCAAAAAAACCGGCATTAAGTATGCTGAAATTGAGCAAGATGAAAGCTACGGCAAAGATCCTTTTGACGAGTTAAAGCTTAGCTACGAATTCCTCAAAAAGATGAATTGCGAATTTTAACAGGAGGGAAGAGGATGCCTAATTTTTTATTATCATGCTTTGCTGACGAGGTTTCTGCCGATGTTGAAAAGCAGATAGAGGCCATTAAAAGAAACGGCTTTACTCATATTGAGCCTAGAAACGTTGACGGAACAAACATTTCCGACCTTACCGTTGAGCAGGCCAAAAAGTTTAAGGCGCAGCTTGATGCTGCAGGTATCAAGGTATCTTCGCTTGGTTCACCAATAGGAAAAATCGATATTTATGACGATTTTGAGCCCCATTTCGAAAAGTTTATGCACTCGGTTGAGATTGCAAAAATTCTTGGCACAGATAAAATTCGCCTTTTCAGCTTCTTTGTTAAAGACGGCAAATACGAAGAGGTGAGAGACGAGGTTTTGCACCGAATGCAGCGTATGTGCGATTATGCCGTAGCTCACGGTATAAAGTGCTGTCATGAAAACGAAAAGGGCATATACGGTGATAGCTATGTGCGTGTCGTAGATCTTCTCGATAATGTTGACGGCTTGTATTCCGTTTTTGACCCTGCCAACTACATTCAGTGCGAGCAGCGCCCGGGCGATTTCGTAGATAAACTTGCATCCCGCACAGAGTACGGCCACATAAAGGATGCGCTGTTTGATGACGGCAGCGTTGTGCCTTCCGGCTGCGGTGACGGTGAAATTGCAAAGATGGTTGCTGCACTTGCACGGCAGGGTGATGATATCATCTTGACTCTTGAGCCCCACTTGTTTATTTTTACCGGTCTTTCCAATCTTCAAGACGAAGAGCTCAAGCACAAATATGTTTATAATAGCCCCGATGAGGCCTTTGATGCGGCTGCATCTGCGCTTAAAAAAATAATCTTTGACGGAGGATTCACAATATGAAAGAAGTAAGAATGGGTATTATCGGTATCGGTAATATGGGT
>JAZQSG010000217.1:0-1367 GCA_045630025.1 Acutalibacteraceae bacterium | reverse complement strand
GGTTGGGATGGTTAACGTTAAAGTTCCACTTGCCCGTTGCAACTATTGCATTATAGCCCGAGTTGCTCCACTTGATGGTTTTACCGCCGTCAACCGATTTCCAGATGCCGTTGGCATAAACATACAGAGTGTTTTCATAGGTATTGCTCCAATAACCGAAGGGTCTGACACCCGATACGGGCTGCCAGGTCTCCTGCTGACCGCGGTTTTGAGTTGATTTAGACCAGTTCTTACCGCCGTTGTTGGAGTAGCACAGCCAACCGTTAAGGTTGTGGTAGGTAATCATAATGTTGTCAGAATTAAGGGAGCTAACCGAAATATTTCGGGGAGTAAAGCCGTTGCTAGATGAAGAATAAACGGGGTAGTCAACGCCCTTTATCTTGCTCCAAGTGTAGCCAAAGTCGTCAGAGCGATACATAGCGCTGTTGGTGGTAATCCATACCTTGCCCACAGCATCGGCATCGTGATTTTTAACCTCGGTCTCGATAACGTCAACTGCGTTGGCATAAACGCCGTAGCTGTTAAGAGTTTCGGTCCAATTCTTGCCGCCGTCGGTTGAAAGGTAGAAGCCGTTGGCAGTAGCGGCATACATATAGAAGGTGCCGCCTACGGTGTAAGAGGCCATCTCGGCGCCTGCAAGAAATGCCGAGCTGCTTTGAGCAACACCGTTAAGGTAGATGGTGCCCACAGCCTTTTCAAGCTTAGTCCAGCTAAAGCCGCCGTCGGTGGTTTTCCACATAGCCTGCTGAGGATATTCTACATCGTTTGCAGTGATAGCCTTGTCCTCAACCGACCAGTATGCGGTGGTGCAATAGCCCTTTTGTGCATCGTAAGAGTTAAGGTCATAGACAATCTGAATACGAATATCGTTGTGGGTCATAATGGCCTTGCTTGTGCCTGAAATGGCAGAGGCCGACAAGCCCTTGGTCCATTCACATTGATTGGTAGCGTTAGTGGTTACGTAAAGTCCGTTTGAAAGAGCACTGTTGGTGTTGCAGCCAACAGCAATAACGTGGTCGGAGTTTTTGGGGTCGATGGCAATACCGGTTGCACCGCCTGCGCCAAAGCCGATGGTGCAGGACTGCCAATGGTTACCGCCGTCAAGTGAGCGGTAAATACCCGAAATATCGGTACCAAACATAGAAAGACGACTGTCAGAGGAGGTAACAACAGAAACGATAGCCTGGCAAGCCTCGCCGCCTTCAAGATAGCCGCGGTCGATAAGCTCCTGACTGATCATAGGCACAGCCTGCCATATGTCAGAGTTAAAATAGGTGCCGTTTGAGTTGTATTTTACCACCTTGTTATCGGTGCCCGTGGGGATGGAGTAGGCGGTGTTCATATAGGTAACAACGCTGTTTTCATCG
>JAZQSG010000216.1:0-4984 GCA_045630025.1 Acutalibacteraceae bacterium | reverse complement strand
AAAAAACTGCAAGGTAAATCCCTTGCAGTTTTTTTAATTTATCCAAGCTGATTCGTTTTCGTACTTTTTGGGGCGTCCCATAAGATTTTTTATAGCATCCTTTGGTGGTGTGTTTTTATAAAGAATGCTGAAGCATTGGTTTGAAATGGGCATTTCGACCCCATACTTTTCGCAAAGCCGGGCAATAACCGATGCGGCATGATAGCCCTCTACCGTCATACCGATTTGTTGCAATGCAACATCGGCAGGCACGCCGCGACCGATAAGAATGCCAAAACGGCGGTTTCGGCTATGCATTGACATACAGGTAACAATAAGGTCACCCATGCCTGTAAGGCCTGCAAAAGTATCTGCCTTAGCACCCATTTTGACGCCAAGACGGGCAATCTCGGTAAGGCCTCTGGTCATAAGTGCGGCTTTGGTGTTGTCGCCAAGCTCAAGTCCGTCACAAATGCCGCAGCAAAGTGCGATTACGTTTTTAAGAGCACCGCCAATTTCAACGCCCGTAACGTCATCGTGAATGTAAACCCTTAAGGTGGGGCTGATAAGCTCATCCTGAACGTATTGAGCAACCTCTTTATCGGCACAAGCCGCTACAAGAGAGGTAGGCACACCCAAGGCAACCTCTTCAGCGTGAGAGGGGCCCGAAAGAATTACAACGGGATTATTGGGCAATTCATCGGCAATGACGTCTGAAAGCAACGAAAGAGTATCGGACTCAAAGCCCTTGGCCACGTTAACAACAACGGTTTTGCCGCTGATAACCGACCTAAGAGCCGATGCCACACCGCGCACGGCAAAAGAAGGCACCGCAATAACAACGATATCGGCATCAGCCGCAGTGCTTATATCAGCAGTAATATCTATGCAGTCGTGAAGCTTAACGCCCTTAAGCAGCTTTTCGTTGCCTCTGTTTGCCTTAAGCATATTGACCTCTGCTTCAAAGGCCGACCAAATAGCCACGTTATGACCGTTGGATGCAAAGGAATTGGCCAAGGCCATACCCCATCCGCCTGCGCCTAAAACTGTAATTTTAGCCATAATCACTTTCCTTGTTTGCTTTTTAAGCTTATGGGTTTTTCTTCACCCTTCATTAAGCGGCCAATATTTTCTTTATGACGAACAATTACCAAGCCACCAATCATAATGCCCCAAACAACAATATACACTCTGGGCCATAATTCATATCCGCTTGAAAGGAAGAAATTAAGAATAATAAACTCAACTGCACCAAGTATTGAGCCCAATGAAACTATTTTTGTAAGCACAACGGTGATTGTAAACACAAGCAACACCGCCAATGCAACCTGCCAATTTAAGCAAAGCAGCACACCCAACGAGCCCGCAGCCGCTTTGCCACCCTTAAACTTGAAAAACAAGGGATAAGAATGGCCGAAAAGGGTTGCAAAACCGCAATAATACATTACGGTATCGGGGTGGGTAAACACGTTATGAACAAGCCCCTGGGATGCAGGAACAACAATAAAAAACTTGCATATAAGCATGGCTGCCAAGCATTTAAGCATATCAAGAGCAAAGGTAACTATGCCTGCCTTGATGCCAAAAACACGAAGCATATTTGTGGCGCCTGCATTGCCGCTGCCGTGCTGACGGATATCGTCTTTAGTGGCAACCTTTGATATAATTATGCCAAACATTAATCCGCCAAACAAGTAGCAAATAGTAACCGACAGCAAACACAGCAATAAATAGTTTAACATTACTTGCCCTCCCCACGCTCTCGAATAACAAATCTTACGGGGGTTCCCTCTAACCCAAAGGTTGATCTGATTTGATTTTCTAAATAGCGCTGATATGAGTAGTGGAACAGGTCAGCCCTGTTGCAAAAGCACACAAACGTAGGCGGCTTGGTTGAGGGCTGGGTGATGTAATAAATTCTTAATCTTCTGCCCTTGTCGGTGGGAGGTTGAACCCTTGCCGTTGCATCTGCAAGAAGATCGTTAAGCATACCCGTTGTAATGCGCATTGTGTTTTGAGCGTGAACGTACTTAATAAGCTCAAACAATCGGTCAATGCGCTGACCGGTTTTGGCCGATATAAAAATTATGGGTGCGTAGCTCATAAAGGCAAAATCGTTCATAAGCTTTTTGCGGTAAGAATCCATGGTATAACCGTCCTTTTCAACAGCATCCCACTTATTGACCGCAATTATACATCCGCAGCCCGCCTCTAATGCTAAACCTGCAACCTTAGAATCCTGCTCGGTAAAGCCCTCTACGGCGTCTATCATTATAACGCATACGTCGGCACGCTCAACAGCCATCTTTGCGCGAAGGTTGGAAAAATGCTCAATGGCGTCGGTAACGCGGCTTTTACGGCGCAAGCCCGCAGTATCGATAAAGTTAAATTTACCAAACCGGTTATCCACAAAGGTATCTATTGCATCACGGGTTGTGCCTGCAATGTTGCTTACTATAACCCTGTTTTCGCCTGAAATAGCGTTAACAAGAGAGGATTTGCCCACGTTGGGCTTGCCTATTACGGCAACGGCAACACGGTCGTCCTCTTCCTCTTCGGCAAATTCGGTAAGATGCTCGTAAACTGCATCAAGCAAATCGCCCGTGCCACTGCCGTGAACGGAAGAAACAGGGATAGGATCGCCAAGGCCCAAGTTGTAAAACTCGTAAAACTCAGGCGGAACGTCACCAATTTTATCGCACTTGTTTACACAAAGTACAATGGGTTTGCCGCTTTTTTGCAGCATTGCGGCGACCTCTTGATCGGTGGCAACAACACCGCTTTTTATATCGGTAACCAGCACGATAACCGATGCGGTTTCGATGGCAATTTCTGCCTGGCGGCGCATTTGATTTAAAATAATATCGTCACTTTCGGGCTCGATACCGCCGGTATCTACCAGCATAACCGTTCTGTCGCGCCATTCGCAATCACCGTAAATTCTGTCGCGTGTTACGCCCGGAGTATCATCAACAATAGACAAGCGACGACCGATAAGCTTATTAAAAAGGGTGGATTTGCCCACGTTCGGTCTGCCCACTATTGCCACAATGGGTTTTGACATAATTATTTATCCTTTCGCTGATATAAATCAGTTAATCTTTTAAAGCTCTAAAATTGCATTAAGCAACTCAAATCCGTCGTTGGCAGTTTTTATAACCTTAACGCCAAGGGCTTGCTCAATATCCTCTGCCGTGTAATCGTCAAGGGTTATATCCCCTTCGCTTCTGAACATGGCAACGGGCAATAAAAGTCGCTCGCCCAGCGGTTGGCCTTTAAGCTGATTTATAATGTCGGTTGCCGTTAAAAGACCGGCAACGGTAATCTTGTGCCCAAAGTAATCATTGACAACGGGCACCACATCACATTCAATATTATGCCATTTTTCTTTGGCAATGTCAACAAGTCGAGTTAAAAGGGGTGCTGCGGCAACACCGGTGGCTATTGTACACTTGGTTTTGAAGCCGCAATCTTCGGTCATTTCTACAGCTTGTTTAAATTCATCCTCTAACAAAGCACACAAACCAACGCCATTATCAAGCTGGTCAAAATCGCCGTAATATTGGCTGTTTGGCAACGAACGCTGAGCGGTAATATAAAACTCGTCGGAAGCAAAAACTACCCTTTCGCCCAAGTTTTTAACACACTCGTCGCCCATAGCTTCAATTATATCAAGGGTGTCGGCAGCGCTTTGCTTGGTGTACCCCTCAAGAGGTGCCAGACCGTCGCGGAACTTGGTAAGACCGACGGGAACACAGGCAATGCTTGCCACGGCGGGATAAAGAGCCGTCAAATCGGTTATGCTGCGTTTTAACTCATCACCGTCGTTAATTCCAGGGCAAAGCACAAGCTGACAGTTGATTTTTACCCCTGCTTCGGCTAATCTGTAAAGAATTTTTAAGCTGTCACCCGCCCAGCGGTTGTTCATCATCTTAACACGCAACTCAGGATTGGTTGTGTGAACGGATATATTGATTGGGCTGATATGCATTTTTATAATTCGGTCAACCTCGTGCTCGGTTATGTTGGTAAGGGTAATGTAGTTGCCGAACAAAAACGACATACGGGAATCGTCATCCTTAAAATAGAGGGTTTCGCGCATTCCTTTTGGCATTTGGTCTATAAAGCAAAAAATGCACTTGTTTTTACAGCTTCTTTGCTTATCCATCAAATAGGTATTAAACTCAAGGCCGATATCGTCGTCTTCCCTTTTTCTTATAACGGTTTTTTTCATTTTGCCGTCACGTTCAAAGCTGAGTACAAGACGCTTTTCGCCAATAAAAAAGCGGTAATCAAGCACATCCTCAATAGTGTTGCCGTTAATTGAATAAAGAATATCGCCTGATTTAAGGCCCTTTTTATCAGCACACGAGCCCTTTGCAACAGCCGAAATTAAAACAGACACAGCGCACCCCCCTTTCTTAACATTCACATAAACAAATATCCCCACTAATAGTGGGGATACTTACATCTAAAACAAATCAGGCCTTCTCCGCAATGACCTGTCTGCCGTTGTAATAACCGCAGTTGGTGCAGAGTCTGTGCGGACGCTTGTATTCGCCGCACTGCGGGCATCTTACGAGCTCGGGAGCTTCCATCTTCCATACATTAGAGCGTCTGGTGTTCTTTCTGGCTTTAGATGTCTTTCTCTTCGGTACTGCCATCTTAAGCGCCTCCTTTTATAAAATGGTAATTTTTAATCTATAAATTTTGACAACGCAGCCGCAAAGGGATTGTTATCCCCACCCGAACAGTTGCACTGTGTTGCGTTCAGATTTTTACCGCAGTTACTGCACAAGCCCTTGCAATCGGGTTTGCATAGGTGCTTGGTTGGTAGCGAAAGTAACACGTCGGTACGAACAAGCGATTCAACATCAAGCTTATAATTGTCAACGACAATATAATCGTCACGCTCGTCATTGCTCATAGCTGTAACCAGGGTGTAGAACATTTCTACACTTAATTGCTCAACACAATCGGTGCCGCAACGGTCACAAGGGGCATC
>JAZQSG010000215.1:0-5008 GCA_045630025.1 Acutalibacteraceae bacterium | reverse complement strand
TGTGTGGACAGCCCCTTGACGTTTTGTTTAAAAAGCTGGTTGCACAGCCCTTGGGCATGAACGGCACGTCTTTTTTGCCCGACAGGTCAAAGCAAATTATTAACGCAAACCGCGACGAGACGGAAAAAGGAATTGTTAACGACTATAACTGCCGTCACCTTGGCGGTGTTGCAGGAAACGCAGGGCTTTTTTCAAACGTTGAAGATATGACCCTTTTTGCCAAAATGCTTATAAACAAGGGGGCGCCCATTATAAGCAGCAACACCCTGCTTTATGCCGCCCAAAATCACACCGAGGGTATGACCTCAAACAGAGGTATCGGCTTTGTTTTCGTTGGCAAGGAGTATCCCCTCACGGGTGGGTGTATGCCCGTCGGCTCTATCGGCCACGGCGGCCACACGGGGCAATCTTTTTTTGCAGATATTAACAGCGGACTTTACTGCATTGCCCTGACCGACTGCACGGCGTCGGTTATTAAAACCGAGCCCGACTATTACTACTATTTAAAGGTTAAAGAAGTGCGCCAAAAAATGCACGAGGCGATTAAAGCCGATCTTTCCCTTTAAGGGTTAAAAATCCTTGTGTTATTTTGCACAAATTTTAGTACTAAATTGTACGAATTGACCGCTTGTTCTAAACCTCCTTTTTATGTATAATGTAATCAGCAAGTTATTACATTATATTAGGGAGGTTTTTTCTTTTATGGCAAAACAAATCAAAAAGATTTTATCGGTTTTAACCATGATGGTTGTGCTTGCTACCTCTGTTTTGGGCGGAATGGCCGCAAGTGCAGAGGCAAACGTTGTTGCCCGTTACATTGTAACCAGCGACGTTCACAACTTCACCTCGACCCTGCAAAACGCCATTCAGGCAACCTACGACTATGCTCAAACCCAATCATACAAGGGCTTTGATGCAATTTTGGTTGCGGGCGATTTGACCAACGACGGCACCGAACAGGAGCTTAACGATTTTCGCACCGCCGTTGACGAAAAACTGAACGCTCTTTACACCGAGGGCGAAAAGCCCCAGCTGATTGCCATTATGGGCAACCACGATTACGGCAACAAATCTAACACCGATGCTGTAAACGCTGCCTACCGCGAAAGCTTTGAAAGCATTGTGGGCTGCGCTCCCAACAGCGTTTACGAGATTAACGGCGTTACCTTTATAGGCGTTTCTATGCCCAGCCACGTAAACGAAAACATCGATTTTGACTGGCTTGAGGAGCAGCTTGCCGCAGCAACCGCAAAAAATCCCAACGCCATAATAAACATTATGACCCACCTGCCCCTTACCAACACCCACTATTCAAGTGAAGAGGGCGTTGCTTACAAAAACAAGCTGCGTGGCATTCTTGAGCAATACCCCAACGCCATACTTTGGTCGGGTCACACCCACGCTTACATTGGTAACGAAAGAAGCATCTATCAGGATGAGGCCGGCTTTACCACCCTTAACACCGGCTCTTTCTCAACCGCAAGAGTATTTTACAACACCGACGAAATTAAGGGCACCGTTGCTTCTGAAAAGGTGCAGGTATTTTACATTGTTGAGGCCTATTCAAACGGTGATTCCCGCATCCGCCGCTATGATATGAAAAACGGCAAATTCTACGATAACGATTGGTACGTTGGTGCCGATTACGACAACACCCTTGAAGGTCGCGCCGCTGCAACCGCCGCCCCCTATTTTGAGGAAGGCAGCCGCCTTACCGCTGTTGGCGGTGTTGAAGGCACCCTTGTTTATATGCCCGATGCCAACGACGATGAAAACGTTGAGCTTTACAAGCTGACCGTTACCGACGGTGTTGACACTATTGAAAGCACCTCTATGCGCCATTACTACTACACCCGGGTTGACGACGTGCAGTTGTTTAGCGTTAAGGGCCTTAAGCCCAATACCACCTATACAGCTTCGGTAGTTGCCATTGACTTCTTTGGAAAAGAAAGCGAAACACTTACAACCGCCTTTACCACAGGCGAATACGTTGACGACCTTGACACCCTTTACAGCGGTGTTATTAAGGCAGGAAACTGGACCGGACCTGTTGACCAAATCAACGATGAATACGGATTTTACAACAAGCACGACGGCAACAGTCACTTAATCACCCTTAAAAACACCATTGACCTTGGCCATAAGTTTGAGGTTGCAGTTGACTTCCAAAGAAACGAGGTTAACCTGTCTGAAGGATGTTACAGCGTTGTTCAAATTGGTGACCTGAGCTTAGCTATGCGCCGTATGGGCGACTGCAACTCTATCGCCTTGTGCTATGGCTACAACGCCACCTCATCGGCCAACCCCTTTAACACCGACTACGTAATTGCTCGTGTTGACGCCCCCAACACCACCGATATGGAAGAGTACCGCATTCTTTTTGATAAAGGCGAGATAACCGTTTATCGCAGTGGTGCGATTGTGCTGACCGCAAAGATTGATGATTATGATTTTTCAAACGCTTCCATTAAGCTTAACCTTACCGAAAAATACGTAGTTTACAGCTATGGCGCCTACTTCAAGAACTTCACCTTAAAGGCAGAAAAGCCCCGAAATGCCGGATATACCTTTATTGAAAATGGCTTTGACACCGAAAATTGGGTGGTTAACGCCGCAAGTGGCGAGGTTGTTGACGGCCGCCTTAACATTGGCAGCGTTGGCACATCATCCAACATCGTTGCAAAGGATAAGGTTGATTTAGGCAACTCCTTTACCGTAAAATTCAGCCACCTTCGCAGAAAATACAACCCCAATGCAAACAACTTTACCTATGCACAGTTTGGCGATATCGGCCTTTTAATTAAAAACCACTATAGCGAAGGTTACTCTTACGTTTCACTTTGCTACGGCTTTGACGCCACCGCAAACAAAACCTCTGCCCCCACCGAAAGCCAAATTCTTGCAACAAGTGCCAACCTTGGCTCACCCGACAGCATTCACGCATATGCACTTGAGTATAACAACGGTATGATTAATGTTATACGTGACGGCTCGGTTGTTATGGTTTATGATGCCACCGCCCTTAATCTTGATTTCAGCCAAACTCAAGTTGCCTTCCAGATGTATGAAACCTGGGTAACCACAAACAACGGGTACTCTTACATCGAGGGCTACACCGCCGACCGCTCCTTTACCGTTGACGAGCTTAACGCCCTGCTGGCAGGTCTTGTAGAGAACGGCAAGGTTGTTGCTTCTGAAGATCAAATCAACACCGCTGAAATTATGTACGGCGCTTTGGCTGACTATCAGCTTGACTTGGTTGAAAATGCAGAAAATCTTGCCCTTGCCATTAAACACAGAGACCGCATTGTGGGCGACGTAAACAAGGATGGCAAGATTACGTCTGCCGATTACAGCAACCTTGTTGCTGCTTTGTTGGGTCTTAACAGCCAATACGACGATTATTATCTTGACGTTGACCAAAGCGGCACCGTTGATACTGCCGACTCTTTGGCTCTGCTTCAGCATATGCTTGGCATTGCAAAGCTTGGTTAATTAAACAAAACAAAAAGACGTGTGTTAGTAACACACGTCTTTTTTTATTTTACAACCGTTAACTCGGTTATGCCGTAATATTTAAACCGCTCAACAGCGCTTTTATCAATAAGCTCTCCACTAACCAAAACGGGCACGGCAGGGGGGCAAGAAACGGTGGCTTGGCTTAGCACCCTGCCCTCGCACAAAGCAAGGGGCAATCTTTCACTTAAAGAGAGAGTTGCCGTGCGAATGCTCATAATCTGCCGTGGCTTTGAAAAAGCGGGCTCGCAGACTAAAATCGGTGCTTTTAAGGGAATTTCCAACAGCGCCTTAAGCAAAGCGTCAAGCTGATTCGGCAAGGTATCTGCCGACGGCATAAGCACAAGATAATCGTTGTCGGCAAATTCGCACTCAACGCCACGCTTTGAAAGTGCATCGGCAAGCCCTTGACCCGTATATCCGTATTTTTTAGCATCTAGGGTGATTTTCATCGGCTCGTTACCTACAAGGGTATAGCCGCCCTCGGTAAGCTTTTGCTTAACCTCGTTCACCTTGGCAAGCACCAACGCAAGGCGCTCGGAATAATGCTCGCTGATAATCTTATTTGCCATATCCAACGACTGCAACACCAAATAAGAGGGGCTGGTGGAACCAAAAAGAGCAAGAGCGTTTTTAGCGCAGCCCGTCAGCTCGGGGTGCCCGTTAATATGCAAATAGGCACCGCCCGTAAGCACGGGCAAGGTTTTGTGGGCCGAAGCGCAGCACATATCTGCCCCCAAATCAATGGGGTGGCGTGACGGACTTGTAAACTTAAGATAGGCGCCGTGGGCGTTATCTACCAAAAGCAAGGTGCCGTATTGGTGGCAAACCTGAGCAATGCCGCTCACGTCGGCAAGGTTGCCAAGATAATCGGGGCTTGTAATATAAACCGCCGCAGGGGGCTTGGCAAGACCGCTAAGCTCTTTTTCTATGCTTTGGGGGGTTACAAGGCAAGACAGGTAGGATTCATCCTGCCGAGGATAAAGCCAGCTTACCTCAAAACCAAGCAAAGCAGCGGCACTGATAAAGCTTTTATGTGCATTGCGCCCTGCCAGTATCAAAGGAGCCAAGCCCTTTTGCTTGGCGTTTTGCAAGCACAGGTGAAGCATTGCCCTTAAGACGTGGGATGAGCCCTCGGTGGAATAAAAGGTATCGCAGCCGAAAATCTTACTTGCATTGGCCTCGCTTTGGGCAATTATGCCGCTTGCCTCGTAAAGACTGTCGGCACCTGAAACCTCGGTTATATCAAGGGGCTCACAGCCAAGGGGGCCGATTCCCTTATGCCCCGGCATATGCAGGCGCGCTTTATTTTGCTTTAGATAAGTTTTTACAAACTCACAAATAGGTGTGTTCATTCTCTTAACTCTCTGTCTACTGCCACCATTATGGCACACTCCATACGCTTGCGGAAAAGCTCGCAGCCATATTCATATATGCCCTTTATATCGCCGGTGGCATGATAGGCATTTGCGGCACAGCCGCCGGAGCAATA
>JAZQSG010000214.1:0-1623 GCA_045630025.1 Acutalibacteraceae bacterium | reverse complement strand
TATTTTTCCATAACCTTTGGTAAGTCTGCAATAATATCTCTGCAAGCATAAGGATCAACAAGATTCTGCGCACCAACCTGAACGGCAGTTGCACCCGCAAGCATCATTTCGATAACGTTTTCAGCACTCGAAACACCGCCCATACCAACTACGGGAATGTTTACCGCGTGAGCAACCTGATAAACCATACGAAGTGCAACGGGAAAAATAGCCGCACCTGAAAAACCGCCCATCTTGTTTGCAATAACGGGTTTTCTGGTTTTAAGATCTATTCTCATACCAAGTAAGGTATTGATAAGACTGATACCGTCTGCACCTGCTTCTTCACAAGCTTTTGCAATTGAAACAATATCGGTAACGTTAGGTGAAAGTTTAATAATAATCGGCTTGGTTGAAACGGCCTTTACAGCACGCGTAACCTCTGCAGCTGCTTCGGGAGAGGTTCCAAAGCTCATTCCGCCGCCGTGTACGTTGGGGCAACTTACGTTAACCTCAATCCAACCAACCTGATCACATTTATCAATTTTTTCGCAGGTATAAGCATAATCCTCTATACTGAAACCGCTAACGTTAGCCATAACCTTTTTATGAAAGCATTTGCTGAGCTTAGGCAGCTCCTCTGCAATAACCTTTTCAACACCGGGATTTTGCAGACCAACTGCATTAATCATACCGGAAGTGCACTCAGCAATACGCGGTGTAGGATTACCGAACCTGGGGTCTTTGGTTGTGCCTTTAAAAGAAAAGGTGCCTAAAACGTTAATATCGTAAAGCTCGGCAAACTCATAACCAAAACCAAACGTGCCACTTGCAGGAATAATAGGATTATCAAGCTCTATTCCGCAAAGATTTACACTTAATCTTCCCACAATATTTCCTCCTTAAGCATAACGGGGCCATCCTTGCAAATACGTTTATTACCTGCAAGAGTTTTACATGAACAGCCCATACATGCGCCAAATCCACAGCCCATACGCTCTTCAAAGCTCATTTGCCCTGATGTATTAGCGGTTTTATAAATCGCCTTAAGCATCGGCTCGGGGCCACAGGTGTAAAAGTAGGTATAGTAGACGCCGTTTAAAACATCGGTAACAAAACCCTTTGTACCATAGCTGCCATCAGCGGTTGTTACGTAAACATCTGCACCTAAAGCTTTGAATTCATCTTTATAAAAAATTTCTTTTTTAGTGTTAAATCCAAGCACAACAGAAACTTTTTTACCTTCGCTAATAAGCTGTTTTGCAAGCATATACAAAGGAGGAACGCCAACACCGCCGCCCAAAAGCACCGGTCTGTCGCCTGAAACGCTAGTATCGTAGCCATTGCCAAGACCTGTTAATACGTCTAATTCACCCTCGGTCATTTTGGCCATAGCTTCGGTGCCTTTGCCAACCACCTTATAAATAATGGTTACAGTATTTTCATCCTTATCACAAACCGAAATCGGACGACGCAGATAAAATCCGTCAAGCTTAATGTTAATAAACTGGCCGGGAGCGGTAATGTGTGAAACATCACCTTCAAGCACCATTTTCATAACATTATCGGTCAAAGCAATATTTTGTTTAATTCTAAACAAACCTTGTTTCATTGTATCACCTTATGCATCAATAGTAGAAATAG
>JAZQSG010000213.1:0-14259 GCA_045630025.1 Acutalibacteraceae bacterium | reverse complement strand
CGTGGGTAACGGGAATAACGTTGGCACCCAGCATCTTCATTCTAATAACGTTGGGGTGCTGCTTTTCAATGTCAACCTCGCCCATATAAACGTCGCACTCCATACCAAAATATGCGGCGGCGGTGGCGATGGCAACACCGTGCTGACCTGCGCCCGTTTCGGCAATCAGCTTTTTCTTGCCCATATATTTGGCAAGCAGACCCTCGCCCATACAGTGGTAAAGCTTGTGGGCACCGGTGTGGTTAAGGTCTTCGCGCTTAAGATAAATCTGGCAGTTGCCAAACAGCTTTGACAAGCGCTCGCAATGGTAAACGGGGGTAGGACGACCCTGAAACTCTTTGCGGATGCGGCGCAGCTCGTTAATAAATTGTGCCGAGTGGCAAATGGCTTCGTAGGCGTCGCTGGCCTCTTTAAAAGCGGGCTCAAGCTCGGGGGGCAAAAAAGCGCCGCCAAACTCACCGAAATAGCCCTCTTCATTAGGGAACTTTTTTAAATAATTGTCAAAATCTCTGTAATCCATTTTATGTAACTCCTTAATAATTTTTTATTGGCGAAAAAGAGCAAAGTCGCCATCGTTTAGTTAAAAGCATAGCGGTGTCACCTCAAAAACAAATAAAACTCCTGCCCAAACAAAAATGGGACAAGAGTTGGATCCTGCGGTACCACCCAAATTCATCGAAGCAAAGCCCGATGCACCTTATTCGCACGTAAAAATGCGATGCCGCTGTAACGGACGGCTGCCGTCGCTCATACTTTCGACCAAGGCCGATTTGGGATTGCCCTCATGAGTCCATTCATTTGCACCGAAACTGCCGTGCTTTCACCCGCCACGACTCTCTGCAAGTTTTAAATGCAAACTACTATTCTCAATCAACGGTTTGTACTTATTAATACTATAACTCATTTGCCCCATTTGTCAAGTTTTTTTGATAAATTGTCAAAAAATATTGTGCACCGAAAAGCGGGAATCGCGGGATATATGCAAAAACTTTGTTTTGGTGGCATAGAGGTGAGACAGCAGCTCCTCACGGCTCTCCTGCGCGGCAAGAGGGGGCAGCTCGGCCAGTTGCTCGCCCAGCTGCTCAACCAGCTCGTGGTCGACAAAAAAGCTCAAAACCCACTCTTTGCTTACGTATTGCTTTTCGGCCTCTTCAAGCAGCTTGCGGCAACGCTCAAAATCCTTTTCATCGGCGGCATCTTCCGCAGAGGATAGCAGACGGGTGATTTTTTGGTCGCAGCTTTTCAGGGCAAAGCGGCCCGTAAGGCAGGCAGCCACAATAAAAACCAGCAAAAGGGCGGCGGCAATCAACCGTTTCAATTTTTATCCTCCTTTTTAACAAGGGTGGGGTTGCCCTTGGCGTCAAGGGTCATCAAAAAGACTTGACGGCGACTCAGCTTGCGGCTTTTAAGCATATTTTCCACCTTTTCGGCAGGAATGTTCATCGCCTTCATAAAGCCGTGCTGCATATGTCCGTCACACACAACGGGGGTGTGCAGCCCCTTGTCTTGAGGGTGCTTTGCCATATCCTTGCAGGTAAGGGGGCGGTTTTCGGGGGTAAGCAAAACCGATACGCTGCCGTTGGTTTCAACAATGGCGTACTCTACCTCGGCAGGGTCAAAAATCTGATTTTGGCGCAAGCTTGCCAGCAGGTCGTCAACGGTAATTCGCAGGCGCTCCAAGGCCTTTTGGTCAATCTGTCCGTGGCGAATTACAATCACGGGCCCGCCGTTTACAAGTCGGCGCAACCCACCCGATTTCATGGCAATCACCGATAAAATCAGCTCAAGGGCAACCAACAAGGCGACGGCGGTTAATCCGTTTATTATGGGCTGATTTGAATCTTGAATGGGAATAGAGGCAATCTCTGAAACCAAAATGGTAATAACCAGCTCGTTGGGCTGCATATCGCCAATTTGGCGCTTGCCCATAATTCTCAGCCCAACAATTACGGCAAGATACAAAATCCCCGTTCGCATAAGCATATTAATCACAAAAAACCACATCCATAAGGATATTTTGCCGCCAAACAATAGGGTTTATGCCACAAAAGAAAAACTAAGCAATTTTTACTTGACAATAAAAAGCGGTTGTGATATTATAATTGTCGGTCACTTTATTAAATTGAATACGGAGAGGTATCGAAGTGGTCATAACGAGGCGGTCTTGAAAACCGTTTGCCCAAAAGGCACAAGGGTTCGAATCCCTTCCTCTCCGCCACGAAAAAGCACTCATTTGTCTGGAAGACAAATGAGTGCTTTTTCGAACTAAGTGTGCCTATCGGCGCGTGAAGTGATGCTTCGCATCGTGAAGTTGCTACGCAGTGAAGTTTGCTTCGCAAGTGTTGTGGCGCACTTAGCTTCACTTTGCGGCAAAGCCGCAATACTTCACTATGCCGTAAGGCATAATTTCACTTGGCACAGCCAAACTTCACTTATCATATCGCGCAAACGATATATCATTGAAAATTGCAATGAATTATGATAAAATGAATTAAACAAACTTGAATTTGTTTAAATAAATGGAGGTGTGGATTATGAAAGATATGTACGCAGTAAAATGTTTATACCAATCAAAATTTTACACCATGGACAATAGATTATTGGATGAAGTTATTCCTGCCTGGGAAGAAAGAATTATTCTGATTAGAGCGTCTAGTATGGAAGATGCGGATTTGAAGTGCGAGAAAATAGCAAAAGAATACGAATCAGAATACATTAATATCCATAATCAAACTGTCAAGGTAAGACTTTATTCGGTTGTTGATATATTTGCTGTTTTTGATACGAATGCCAGAACAAATATAGAAGTCTATTCGAAAATGTTTGATGCTACCGAAGCAGATGTCGAAAAAATGCTGGATGTTGAATATCCCATAGAAGATTAGTTTTTTGCTGGATGATGTCTATTTGCTAAATCCCAATTTGACGAGGAGATTCCAAAAGAATACGTAGGGGCGACTATTAGTTGCCCGTGGGCGGCAGATTGCCGCCCCTACAATGCCGCTCGAAAACAATTAGCCAAATTCCAATTTGTCTAACAGTACATTTACGCACCAAAGCCTCCCTTGTGCAAAGGGAGGTGGCACGGCGAAGCCGTGACGGAGGGATTGTAATGCAGTAGAAACATAATAAGCAGTTAGTACCTTTTGCAAAACAACTGCGAAAAGAAATGACAAAAGAAGAACGGCATCTGTGGTATGATTTTCTGCGTACATATTCTGTTCGTTTTTCCAGACAAAAAGTACTGGGAAAGCACATTGCTGACTTTTATAGTGCTGAAGCAAAACCGGTAATTGAATTGGATGGCTCTCAGCACTATGGGGATATCAATGCTGAGAAAGATGCAGAACGTACCGCTTTCCTGGAAGACTATGGTTTAACTGTAATTCGTATTCCAAATAATGAGGGTATGTGCAATTTCGGTGGTGTTTGTGAGTATATCGATGCTACGGTAAGGCAATCCCTCAGTCAAAAATCAGAAGATTTTTGACAGCTCCCTTTACACAAGGGAGCCTTGGGCGCTCCCGCGCCAGTGCGATAAACTTGAATTTGACGAGGAGATTCCAAAAGAATACGTAGGGGCGACTATTAGTCGCCCGTGGGCGGCAGATTGCCGCCCCTACAATGCCGCTCGAAAACAATTAGCCAAATTCCAATTTGTCTAATAGTATATTTACGCACCGTTATACTGCTCTTTCGCAAAAACAACAACCACCCAACAGGGTGGTTGTTGTTTTTATCAGAAGGGATTCGAACCACGAAAGGGAGCGAACGAAGGTGACCTTTTAATCTTTTTTCTTTAATATAATTTGGTTAAACTCTTTGTTAAAATTAGTCTTATAAAACATCATGGCAATTGCTTCACGCAAAAAGGTTATTCCATACGCTTTTGTAAACATATACTTAACGTCCGAAAGGAAAAAAACAAAATCTATACTAAACCCAAGGTCAAACAGCGCAAGCATTGTGCTTTCATCAACGCCGCCCGTTTTTGCATAATATCCCCGCAGTGCTTTATCGGTTACTTCATATGCAAGCCCTTCATCATAAACCTCATTTTGTCGCAGGCGTTCGTTGATCATTTCGAACAGTTCCTCTCTAAATGCAGGAATTTCACAAAGCGACATTTTGCGCTCTTTTAATATAGCTTCGGCATTGTTTTTCCAAAGGTCGGTTGAATGAGCAAACCCTATAATTTTCAACAAATCTTTGTAGCTTTGAGGATTTATTGTGCTCCACAACCCCTTAACAAAGTCGTTATCAAAGTGAGGGATACCTTGAATATCGCCCTCAATAAACCGAGAAATAGCTATACGCTGTTGGTCAAAGCCAATATTCTTCATTTTAAAATTCGTCGCTTTTTCAAGTTGACGATATTGATCAAGGGCTTTTTCGGGCACAAGGGTAATTCGCGGAAGGGCTGCAAAAACCTCGCGGTTTCCGCTTAAGGTGTAGTCGCCACACTTGTTAGTTTCTTTATCAAGTATGCAAAACCAAATCGGTGATGTTTCGCCGTCTTTCAGCGTAATAACAGACTTGTCCCACAGCTCATCGTAAACCATGGCTTTTGCTTCATCAAAGAAGGCGTGGGAAACACAGAACTGAATGTGGTCTGATAATATGCTTTTTAAATTGGTTTCAAAGGGAAGATTGTGCCCCTCTGTCTTAAGCTCTGCACCGCAAGAGCATTTTGCACGCCCCTTGTCAAACGGAGTTCCCTTGCCAACAAAATCGGTTGTGTGACAATGGGGGCAATACTCGTGCGTTGGCAAAGGGTTAATATCGGTTGCCCCTAAAAGATACGCTATAAAAGAGGCGCCCGCGGTTCCTCTTACAATAATATGCTCTTCTTTTTGAGCGGCCGCTTCTCTGACTTTGCTCAAAAAATCAAGGTAGCGCATATATAATCTGCTTTTACAAAGAATCATTTTTTCTTTGTAAAAGCGACTCAAAACAGCAACGTCGGGTGTGGTGTTTTCGCCGCTGTAAAGCTCAACCAAGCGAGAATATGCTTTTTCAAAAAGATGATTATAATTCATTTTCACCAAATCTCTTTCCTGTTTTAGGTTTTTTAGGATGCCTTGCGTATATAATACCAAACGAATTGGGCCAAAAATGGGCTATATGCTCGTAAAACCGCCCACTGCTTGCACAGGGACAAAAAAGGAGGCGCAAGCCCCCTTTTTTAATGTGTTTTTTAAACTTTTCGGTTGTCGATTTTTTGCTGAATTTTAATAAAAGCATCCGGATGATGTTTTATCAAAACGTCCATGCCGATAGCGGCAACCGCCTTTTCATCAACTATCAACACGTCAAGGGGTGGAATTTTCAGCAACGGAGTGAAATCCTCAATGGGACATCCGCTAATGTTTAATTTGCCCAAACGTTCATAATTTTCTATAAAGCTAAGGTCGGTTATTAAGGTGTTGCTTACGTTTAAAAAGCAAATATGTTTATGATTTTTCAACACCGATAAATCACAAATCGGCGTGTCGGTAATTTCAACATATCTTAAATTTTCCATTACCTTTAACCAAGACGAATCGCTTATTTGTGTTCGGCGGATGTCTAAGCTTACAATTTTCGTAAGCTTAGATGCCCATGCAATGCTTGTGCAATTTGGCGCAAAAGCAACAGCCAAATGCATAGCGTTTACAAAGTTGTCAAAGTAATCTCCCGATTCACCGTCTATTTTGGCAATATGCAGCTTGTCTACAATTCCCAGGTTGCCTTGCTTTTTTAACTCTTTAAAGGTTTCAAAGGCAGTGTCCTCGGTAACGTTCATGGTTATCTTAAACATACCGGTTTCACGAATGAAATCTATGTTTTCTCGCACTCGATCTACCATTGTTTTTGCATAAGTTTTATGAATCGGGTCAGCAATGCGTCCCAACCTGTCTCTAACGTCCTGGGGTTGCACCAGCTCAACCACGTCTGCATTTGCCAGAGCCCAGCGGAAGGCCTCCTCAACGGTGGTTCTGACTTGAACGGTTAAAGCCCTTTCTTCGTGAAAACCTTCCGCGGAAGAATTTTTAACAGACATAGTTTCATCGGTAACGTCAAATTTGTCGGGCTTTACTGCAAAACAGTCAACAACTCTATCAATTGCAGATTCTGCAATCTTAAAGGTGATGGGAATATCCTTTCCCGCCAGCATTAATGGGTGTTGCTCAACCAATCGGGCTCGTTCTATGGTTTCAAAAACCTGCTTATCCCAATTTGACAGCTTGATTTTTGCTTCTGCATAATACAGCTCAAACATTAAATCAACCCGAAAATACGCAACCTTATTAAGCTCCGGCACGTTTTCGTCAATGCCTATTAAGTAGTATTTTCCGTTATTAAAAACAAGACTGTGGGGCAACACGCTTTTTTCTTCGTCTGTGGATACCACGCGGCCGTTGGCAACCCCATAAGAGCGATACAGAAAACGAAGGCATTTTCTATCTGCTATTGCTTTTTTAATGGTGGGTATATTAACAAACAAGCTGTCCAAGGTTGTCTTGTCGCTGTCGGTCCCTTCATCATAGCGCCTAAAATCTTCAATATCTTCATATCCATCCACGTCGGGATCGCAAATTCTAATTTTATCAAGGGCGAATTTGCGGTATTCGCTTCCAACCTTAGCGTTTAAAAAGCATATTCCGTCGTCATAACTCCAACCAAGAGGGGCTGCGGTGATGGATTTTTCATCTTCATAATCAAACATTAAGCAGCAATTATCAAAGCACTCTTCAATAAGGTCTTTCTTTTCCACCAAATCCTCATTGGGGGTCTTTAGCCATGCTTCGCCTTGAATTTTACCCAATCGGCGGTCTATATCTTCGACGGACATGGCCGTTTTCTTTAAAAGCTTGTCTATCAAACCTCGCGTGCCTTCGGAATTAAGAATTTTTGTTGCCGATACAAGGTCAACCAAAAACTCCACTTCCGTTTCGGTAAGCGTTTCTTGCACTGCAACCGCAGTGTCGGCAAATTTATCTCGGGTAACGTCGTAAAACCATTTGTGCCCGTTTCTTGTTTTGCCCTCTTCCTTTTTGATGCATCTGCCATAAAACTCGCAAAGCGTGTCAAGGTGCCTTCTTACCTTCTTTCGTTGGGCATCCGCTTTGTCAGGATTTCCGATAGAGTAATCCTTTCTTAAATAATCCATTACGTCTTGAGAAGACAAGGCGTTTTTGGGAGAACTGTATTTTTTAAGAATGCACAAGATATAAATAACCAAAAGGGAGTCTTCACTGTTGCTTTTGGTTGCGCCTTCGTCTTGAACTCGATATTCTTTAGCCATGCACGACCCTCCAAATTATACGATTACAATCATTATATCATCCGCAAAGCAGTTTTAAATTACGCTTTTTCTCCTTGCTCTGCCGCGCGGAACAATTTTTCTGCCTCTTTTGGGTTTGCTTCAACACCCCAACCGTTCTTGTACATTTCACCCAACATATAATGAACGTTTGCAGGTGCCAAATCTATACAACCTTCGTCAAACTCGCCGTTATAATACTTTAAGTATTCAAACGCTTTGGCGTAATCCTGTTCTACACCAAGACCATAATAATACATTTCACCGATTTTATAAGCGGCAAAGTCAACCCCTTGTTCTAACGCGCTTTCATATAGTCTAAAAGCGCTTTCATAATGTTTATCTACGTAAAAATACATATCGGCGCATATGTAATAGGGAAGCTCTCTGAACCCATCCTTATCAAACCAATAATACGCCTGATTGTAGTCTTGTTCTACTCCATCACCGTAATAATACATATGGCCCAAGGTGTAAATAGCAGATCGGTTGCCGCTTTCTGCAGCTGCCCTGTACCACTTAAGCGCTTCCTGTAAATCCTTTTCAACCCCGTCGCGACCGAAATAGTACATATCGGCTAAACAGTACTGTGCATCCATCTCGCCCTTTTCTGCAGCCGCCTTGTACCACTTAAGCGCTTCCTGTAAATCCCTTTCAACCCCGTTGCCATAGCGATACATTTCGGCAAGCAGAGCTTGAGCTTCTGCGCACCCCGAATGGGCGGCATAAAGCATACACATAACGCTGCGGTCGTCACCATCGTCGGCAAACTCACAACCAAGCTCGTAGACGTCGAATATATTGTCTAAAGCGCTCATAAACTCATTGTCAGACATAAGCTCCTTCGAGATTTTTTCAAGGGGTGTTTCTTCATCCAGCTCTAAAATTTTAAGAACAAAATCCTTGTCTGACCAAAACTTTTCGTCAATCCAACCGTATAAAACCTCAAGCTCGGAAGCTACCAAATCGTGTTCCAGCAAGCTCATAACAAAGCCCATATCGGAGGATAATTGACTTGGAATTTTTGAAACAAAATATTCAAGGTGTCCTTTTTCATCTAAAGGGCCCACCATGCTGTTGTAATTGTTTTCTCTGCGCTCGGCCAAATGCTCCAACCCTTCAAGCGCCTCCAAAATAATTTCGGTATCGTTTTGATATTCGTCGGGGATATAGCTTACGGTTTCTTCATAATTGTAATACAGCAACAATTTCAAAAGCTTTTTGTTGGTCAAAAGCTTTCGGGGAAGCAGCTCCGTTAAATTATAATCAATTTGCTCTTCGTCGTAAAGGTCGCAAAGGGTTACTACGTACGACCACACGCAGTCTTCCTCTTCCCAAAAGAAATCGGGAATAAACTCAATGGGATATATCGAAAAACAAGACCGAATCCAATCTAAAAAAGTAGACATTATTGCAGTTGAACACTCTTTGTCTTTCCAAAAACTATCCGGAACGTTTTGAAGTGTTTCAACAAGCATATCCTGATCTTCTGCTTTTGCCGATTCTTCTACCA
This sequence comes from Acutalibacteraceae bacterium, assembly GCA_045630025.1. GTDB lineage: Bacteria > Bacillota > Clostridia > Oscillospirales > Acutalibacteraceae > RGIG2206. The sequence continues at coordinate 5,440 of JAZQSG010000213.1, read as the reverse complement.
AGGATAAAATAGCGGTTACCTTTTCTTTGTTTTCTGTAAAAAAGCTCATAATAACTCTATCCTCCAACCCCTTTAACGCGGGGCGTATTTTTTGTAAAGTATATCAAAACGTCTTCCGACGTTAAACGTAACCGAGTTAATTCGGCAAAGGGGCAAAAGCGGGTGGGCACGGCGCATCCACGCCCACCCATAGAAATCTTACGCCACCATACCAATATGGTCGATAACCTTATCGTCAACCACCTCAATATCACCCTGCAGCAGGGCCTTAATGACGAAGGCGTGGCCAACGGGGGTGTAAGCAAAGTCCACGGCGGATTTCATATCCTTAATATCGGTAAAATCCTTTTCACTCTTAACGATAGGTCGTTTCTCCTTCTTACACTTCAAAACGTAGGCGCGATAGCGTATCTTCATTGCCTCTTCACAGTAGTAATTAAAGCCGTCGAAATCAAGCAAAGCTATCTTCTTACCCTGATCAAGCAGCGATTTCATCCACTTCACAGCGGCACTGTTCGCCACCAGCTTTGCATACGCGGGTATGTAAACCTTCTTTCTACCCTCAAGGTAAGAAAGGCGCTCATACTCTTCTTTTTCGGAGTTCCAATATGCCCAATACAACATATCGTCGGCCTCATAACCAAACTCACGATAGGGGTGCCGCATGACAGGTTTGGGGATCTCACCCTGTTTCTTACCATACATATTATTACGATACTCAAAGTACAAATCGCTCGGTTGACCGTTCAAATCGTGGTGGGGGAACACCTTGCCAACCTGCCAAAACACCTCTAAGCTGTCGGAGGTGGCGCCGTCGGGGCCGGTAACGGGCCCTACGAAAAAGGGCGACACCTGACGGGCAAAGCTTTTATCGGGGTTTCGCGAGGTTAGGTTAATTACAATCCTATCCTCAAGGTCGTCACACTGGTTGGTGTAAAAGGGGTTCGATAACGAAAGCGGGCGGGGGGGATGTTTTACGATTACTACATTTTTGTTTTCCATAACAATTCTCCTTTTCGCTTGTTTTACATATCTAGTTTAACAAGCAGATTAGGACAATTTTGGACTAAACAAAAGGTCGGCGCTTTTAAATCAGCTTTAAAATACAACCCTTTCTTGTAACAGCTTGATAGCTTTTTTTACGTGCTCTTCTTCAATACCGTAGCCGTCGGGATTGGTGTTTACCACTCGATTGCCAAGGTCTTCCCAGCCCTTCTTCATATCGTCTATAATTACAAAGCTTTCCACTTCGCTTTTATTAGCCGACAGCCAGGTTATAATCTCTTTTCTTCGTGCGGTAAAAAAGCTTATATAAGGAGTTTTATCCATTATTGAAAGTCCGTATTCGGCAAAGCAACGGTTTATGTAGTTGCCGTCATCTCCGCAAAGCTCGGAAGATTTATTCCAGTCGATGCGCAAAGAAGAAATTAAAACTATTTTTGCATCGGTAGCGTTAACAATATCGGCAATATGCTTAACCCGTGACAAATCAATATAGTTATCTTCGAATTTATCGGATGCCGACACCTTGTGTTTTTTTGAGTTTAACACTCCGTCGATATCCAAGAAAATAATTTTCATAAAGTAGCCCCCTGCCTTTTTCTTGTTTGGTTTTTAATCAGTATACCATAATGCATACTAAAGCACAACAGCATTGGTCCATTTTTGTCTTAAATAAACCTATGGGTTTGAAAGAAAAGGTGGCCCGCAAAGGACCACCTCAAAACACAGCTTTAAAAGTTAACCTCGGTAACCTCCCAAATAGTAACAATATCCCAGCCGCCAAGATCATCGCGTGCGCGCAAGCGAGCAAAGTCTGCGCAAGCGGCTTCATAAAAAACCACGTGTCTGCCGGGCTTGTTTGCAATAGTGTAAACGATTTTATAAGTTTTCATAACTTCCTCCTGTTTTAAGTCCTGTGGACTGTTGATTACAAAACCATTATATCATCTGCAATAGGACAATTTTGGGCCATTAAAGTGCGGCGCAGCGTTATATATCGTCCTTTGCAAGCTCGTTGTTGCCAACAAAATCAATGGTTTGAATAAGCAAAGGCCGCATCTTCGAAAAACGATGATCGGCCCCTTCTATAAAAAAGGTTTGTTGATTTTTATCTTCAGTTGCAGGCGGCGCAGAAACAACGGTATCGTATTCATCGTCTGCCGTTCCGTAAACCAAAACTTTTTTTATGCCAAGCAAATTCTGCAGCTTTTTTTCAAAGTCAGCAAACGCTATGAACGACGAGTTAACCCCAATCCATTTCACCGTTTCAGAAAATCTTTTTGCTAACGAGAGGTTTTGATAGGCGCCGTCAGAGGTTCCCCAAAAAAACAGCTTAAACGATTTAAAATTTCCTTTTGCTGCAACCCAACGAATTTTTTGCTCGTCGTAATTTTCGTGGGCAGTGTCGGGGTTGTTAGCGCAGATTACGGTTGCACCAATCCTTTCATGCACGCGCCGTGCCATTTCAAGGTATTTATTATTACGGCCCCGCAGGGTACCACCGGCGCCTGCTTTAATAAACACAATGTTTTCGTTGCCGAAAAGGGTTTTGTATTCCAGCTTTTTTCCGTTAAGGTATTGAACGTCGGTGCAGAAGTCTTCATCCTTTGGCAAAGCCCGTGTGCTTTCAGCATCTGCAAGAAGTGTAGTATAAGTTTTCATATATCCCTCTTGTTTTAAAATTACGTGTACTGTTTAGCTACCTTACCTGCTAAAAAGGCGCTTACGATTTGCGCATATAATATCCGTAGTTTTCCCAATAAGCATCTTCCGTGCGGCAATATGCCTCGTACGCTTTTTTAAACGGCTCGGTTAATGATTGGTCTTCAAAAATTAAATAGCCGTTGGTAATAGGGTCACCGTTAATCGTTTCCCAACAATAGCAGGTGTGATATCCATGGGGCTCCGGTTTAACGGTTTGCGCCTCTATTTCCGGTGCTGTAATGGCTGTGATAAAAAGCCGTTTTTTATCCGATGCACGAATAACAATTTTGCCGATAAAATCTTTAAGCTCCATAAAAACAACCTCACTTACATACTTCATAAAGTTTTTTTAAAATTTTCACCACCGCCAAGGTGTCGAGGGCACAATATTTTTCAAGGTCTTGTTCAATTTTTGCTCTTTCTTCGGCGGTGTATTGGTCGGTTTTCAAATAAACGTTCATGGCCTGAGTGCCGTTTTTAACCTCGCCCTCTAAATTGTGATAATCCATATCCTTGTCATCGGGATAAAGAGCAGGCGCCACGCTTTTTAATGAAAAAGATTTACCCATAGCTTTTACATAGTAACTGCCGTTTTCAAAAAGCTTCAAAGGATCTTTATAAACAAAGCTTAAAAGATGATCTGCCAAGTCGGGACAGTATTTGGCAAGGCGATCAACAATGTTTCTTTCGGTGCTTTCGTGATAAGCAACAACGCAGGCGCCAAAGGGGATGTTTTTTACAAGACTTTCGGCAATAGCGCGACGGGTATCTGCGCCGCTAAGATCAAGAAAATGCGCCTGCTTAACGTGGGCAAGCTCTGTTTCGGGGCTTTCTAAAATATGTAATGAATATTGAAAGGGCACCTGTTCATAGGTAGCAATACCCTCATACTCCGGAATAACCGCTTGATAGGTTTCAAAATCAAGGGAAAAAACGGGATAGTTAAGCTCATCCAAAAACTCCTTGATAGCGGCCTTGTCGGCATAGGTGTCGTTCGGTCGGTTGTAATACTCTATCTGACGCAGAGCGGCGGCTTTTAATTTGGCTGCGTGCTTGGGAAGGTCGAAGAAAGAAACACCCCGATTATTAAAGTCACATTTGTCTGCAAAATCAAGATAGTAAACGTCAAACGGAGAGGGTGACGAGAGGTTGCGACTGCAAAAGGGCCAAAAATCACACTTGTTGCAATTTTTGGAAAAGGTGGTTGAGGGCTCGCTTGTGCTTAAAAGAATGGGGCCAAGCTCGGCAAGCTTGTCGGCAATCATTTGTTGTCTGTCGGTGGTGTGCTTGGTTGTGTCGCAAACCACAAAATATTTATCAAGCTCAAAGCTGCTGCCCCTAACGTAATCCCCTGCCAAAAGAACAACAAAAACCTTGTTTACGCTAATACCGCAATTTTTAAGTACGTACTGTTGATAAGCGGCGTCAATAATATATTTTTCTTTAACGCAGCCAAGCTTTTTATCCTTCTTAGTATCCTGCTTGGAGCTTTTAACCTCATACATATTATAGGTTCCGTCGTCATTGCGAACAAGAATATCAACCGAACAGAAGAAGCCGCCAAAGCTAAAGGAAGCTTCAGCAATAACCTTAGTGCCAAGCTTTAGGTGTTTTTCGGTTTCTTTAAGCATTTTAGCAAGGTCAAGGCGCCCGTCCTCTTTATAAGAGGTTACGTCAACCTCTGCATTAAAATATTCCTTTGCAAGTTCGCCAACCTTATGGCCGTTATCAAACAATGATTTTGCAAAATCATCAACAGGAGCTTTTTCTTCCGGCATATATTTATCAAGCCAGGCATACTTATTGCATCTTATACAGCTGGAAACAAACTTTGATTTTGAAAAATGAAAACCCATAAAAACCCTCCTGAATAAAACTATTTCTTTTTCTTTAATCCCAAACGATAGGTTCCTCTTTGCCAAAATAATACAGCACCATTTCTTCGGCAAGGCAACGGCCTTCCTCGGTTGCAATAATTTCGGGTGCACCAATGCTCAGCAGTTTCTCGTATCTCATTGCGCGTGTAATCATATCTGCGGCCGAGCGACGGTTAAAGGGTATTCTTTTTTGGCACTGCTCTTCTCGCCACATATAATACTGTTTTAACAGCAAGTCTTCTTCCTCAATCAAATCGCCGATCGCCCGTTCGTGAATTTCGCAAATCAAAAAAGGCAAATCTTCCGGCTTGCAAGGGGGGATGGGGTACAGCTCGTCCCAATTTACCTCCATAGGTTCAAAGGGTTGAACGTAAACCTTCCACACCTCAAGATCGGCTTCTGAAAGAAGCTTTTTTCGGCTATCCTCATCCTCTAACTGATCGTGAAGACGGGCTATTCGTGCAAGTGCAGAGGTTAGCAGGTTGTAGCGCTGTACGGCTTTTTCGGCATCTTCGGCCGTCCAATTTAATTGCAAGGTCCGTTCTTCTTCGGCGGCAAAAAAATCCGAATACCCAACTGTAAATTCCCCCTTTTTGGTTTCGGAAAACATATGGCGAATGTAACCTTGGGGAGTTAAATCTTTACGCATCTGTTCGGTCATAATCATTACCTCTCATTTTCAAAAAATTTATAATGATTGTTGTTTGTCGAAAGGCTGAAAGCGCTTCGACAAGCCGCTTTTTAAGCGGATATAGCAAAATTAAATTCTATGATTTAATTTTGCACAACATTCATTGCAATGGATATGGACAAATTTTCAAAGAAAATTTGCCGCAAAATCAAAGATTTTGTGTCGA